>JANYEC010000078.1 GCA_025363295.1 Akkermansiaceae bacterium | reverse complement strand
GGGCGGAACCTATTCTGACCCGCCGCCATGGGTCAATCCATTTTGTAGAGTTTTTCCAAAATTTTTCTGCCTCATTCTCCAATCCCTTGTGCCATCTAGGTTTGCGCCCGAAATAAAATGGCGATTTCTAATCGTTTTGGGGATATTCATCCATTTGATCTCGAATATTTTGCCAATATCGCCATGAGCAATGTGATGCAACGGCCTTCATGAAAACGAGGACCACTATGGGCGTTTCCACTTGGAAATTCTCCCGTTCCAAATGATTGTCGTGCATGCCAAATCTCGTTCGTGTCGAGCCTGTCGCCTTGTTGCCCACCCAAGCGGGGTGTGCCGTTTTCCTGGGCGATGGGAACAAGGTAATCGTCTTCTACATTGATCCTGCTGTGGGGGCATCTATCAACGCCTCATTGAACGGCCAACTCCCTCCCCGCCCTCTAACGCATGACTTGTATCTGCTGACGCTTGAGGCTTTCGGGGCCAAAATCTCACGGGCGGTGATCGTGAGGATGGACCAGGAGATCTATTACGCACGCCTGATTTTAGAGGCTGAAAATGAAATCATGGAGCGCAAGATCATCGAGTTAGACGCAAGGCCATCGGATTGTCTTGCGGTTGTGGTCCGCTGCGGTGCTCCGTTTTATGTAGTTCGAGAGCTTTGGGACACATTAGAAGACATGTCCAGTGTGCTGGCCGAAATGCAGAAAAATGACGGTGGCGAAACCACCTGAGCGGCTTAATAAATTTTTCATATTCATCCCTTGCAGGAGCGGGCATTGGTTTTAGGGTGGTTTATGATGTTAACTGACATAGCCCCCTCACTCCCTGAGTACTTTGCAGATGAAATTCTCTTACACCCAGAAAAACGTAAATTTCCTAAATTCGATCTAGTGCGGCTTCTAGGCACTGTCTTCGCACCGACAAAAGGCTGCCGAGTCTGCATCCTAATTGATTTCGATGAGCCTGCCGAACACATCAAGGATTTCGCCTTCGTGAAAGAAGATGGCTTCCCGGTGCAGAAAAACGCCTACAAGCATTTCTATCAAGGACTGAAGAATGGTGCCCTCGATGCGTTGAATATGAGCGGCGGTGAAATGTTCGCTTTCCGCTGTAGCCATGGCTCTAACCTCGATCTCAGAGATGATGTTTGGGACACTACTGGAAATCACCTATCATTAGATCATGATATCTATCCAAACTACGATCTCATCCTATGCATCTCGACGTTTTCCGCAACCGCGCCACTCACCGCAAAATGTAAAGAATACGGTTTCCGCGGTGCAACTTTGCATGGTCTCAATGACATCATTCTCAATTCAGGTCTGGCCGTGGATTACCATGAAGTGTCCGGCGATGCCGAACGCCTGCGCCGAGCTCTAACAAATGCGGATTCCATTGAAATTGACTTCGCTCTAGAAGACGGGCGGGTCCTCACGGCTTGGCTTGGTTTGGATGGCCAAGAGGCCCAGAAATCCCACGGACTCTGTACCGGCACGAAACCTGACATTGCGAACCTGCCAGCAGGCGAAGTTTATTTCGTGCCAAATGACGCGCGGGGGCAATTCCCAATGAAATACGAAGATGGCACACTGGGTGTGCTCGAGGTGAAAAACCGTTGCATCATTCACTCAACGCTAATCTCAGGAAATCAATCTACCATCGATGCCCACAACGCTCGTCTTACGGATGATCCAATGACGGGAACTCTCGGTGAGCTAGGCTTCGGCACCCAAGTTCTCCCGGTTTCCGGTGCGGATATCCAGGATGAAAAAGTGCTCGGCACCTGCCACCTTGCTACCGGGCGCGACGACCACCTCGGCGGAGATATCCTCCCAAGTATGTTCAAAAAACATGAGAACTCGACTCATGACGACATCCTATTCGCCCCACACAAGACACCGAACTTCAATATCAGCCAAGTCCGTATGAACCGTGGCAACCAACGCCAAGTGCTTATTGAAAATTTCCGCCCTGCGCGGTATTTGATGGATGCTCTTGCTGCCGATCGTTGAGTTGTGATGTTTACCACTTCATGAAATGGAGCCAAGCATGAGTTCATAAAATCACAATTCTTATCATTCTGCCTCACGCCGTTTTCATTTCAGTAAACAACTATCAGTATCATGAAATTGTGGCCCCCACTGATTGTTGCCCTCACACTCGTAACTGAGGTTTTTGCCACAGAGGCACCTGTCATGCATCCGCTTTTCAACGGGCAAAATCTCGCAGGCTGGATAGGTGGAGGCTACGTGGTGGAGGACGGGGTCATCGTTTGCAAATCTGAGGGGAAAAATCTTATCACCGAACAAACTTTTTCAAATTACATTCTGGATTTCGAATTCAAGTTAGCCCCCGGTGGAAACAGCGGCCTCGGCATTCACTATCCCGGCACAGGAAATGGTGCCGACACGGGCATAGAGATCCAAATTTTAGACAAATCCTCATCCCAATTTAACGGCTCCATCTGCAACCTCGCACCCGCGAAAAAGTCCAACCCTAAGCCCGTCGGCGAGTGGAATCACGAACGTGTAAGTGTGTTCGGGTCTGCGATCGTTGTGGAGCTCAATGGGGAAATTGTTCTCCGCACCAATTTGGACGCCTTGAGCATGAGCAATCCGAAACATGAAGGTGTGAAGCGCCGCTCCGGTCACATTGCTTGGTTCAGCCATGGTCCCGGTGTGGCCTTTAGAAATATCCAAAGCGCTGAAATTCCACCTGCGGCCAATGTGGATGGAGTGACAGCGGCCGGATTTAAACAAATTTTTAATGACAAGACTCTCGCAGATTGGAAACTTGATCTAACAAATTCTAACGAGTGGAAGGCAGCCAACGGTATTCTCAAACACCGCCCTATTGCCATCGACTCTTCCGACCTCTGGACCAAAAAAGAATACGGCAATTTTACACTTGTGTTCGATTGGCGTTGGAGTGGTCGCGGGCCACAAAAATTCCGGCCGATCGTCCTCCCAAACGGAACTGAAAAAACAGGCGCCGATGGCCAACCGCAACTTGTCGAAATCGAGGAGCTCGACAGCGGAATCTACCTTCGCGGCAGCACGAAAAGCCAAGTCAATCTTTGGAACTGGACCATAGGCTCTGGCGAGATTAACGGCTACCGCACCGATCCCGCAATGCCTGCGGAAGTTCGAGCCTCCGTGACGCCCAAGGTGAAGGCGGACCGCCCGCTCGGAGAGTGGAACCGCACGATGATTACCATGATCGGGGATCGTCTAACGATTTCTCTTAACGGTCGTGTCGTCATCGAAAACGCCCAGCTTTTGGGCGTGCCTGCTCGCGGCCCCATCGGTCTGCAACACCACGGTGCTGCGATTGACTTCGCGAATCTCTGGGTCAAGGAATTGTGAAAGTTCATACGTATTACCCGCGATAACGTAATTCCGCTAGAGTGAAATGGGGGTAAGATGACGGCTCCCCCCTAACTGATGATTACACGACTCCCCCCCCGAGTTGTGCGGAACCGTGGTTTGAGCTTGCTCGAGCTCACGGTGTTGATTGCCGCACTCCTATCACTTGTTTCAATCCTGACTATCGGCGCCCTTGCTTGGAAACGTGGCGGTGACCGCGTTGGCTGCGTGCTGATGCTCAGGAATGTGCAAGTGGCCACCCGATCCTATCAAAACTTGTATGGCTACAACTACGGTAGCCATATTCGCCAAGAAAATGGCCCGCCTGACATTGCACAACAAATGTATAACAAGGGCTACCTTCAGCAGAACCTCTTCGACCTTGCGCATGGTCTCGGAAGATGTCCGGCAGGTGGCACTTGGGTCTGCCCAAGTCCGGATGTTTTTCCGCAAGAAGGCTCACTCTACTTGGTTTGCTCGCTTGCAAGGTCAGAGGGTCACGCTCCGACCACCCACGTAGATTGGTAAATTGCCTACTTGGCAGATCTTTCAATCCAGGTGATGGATGGTGCAACACCATGAACTACGGCGAGGCAATTGAGTGGCTGTTTTCCACCCAGATGTTCGGGATCAAACTCGGACTGGAGGGACCGCGCCATTTACTCAAAGAGGCGCTCGCCTATCCAGCGCATAGCGTGACCGTCATCCACGTCGCCGGGACTAACGGCAAGGGCAGTACTTGCGCGATGATTGATAGCATTGCGAGAGCTTGTGGCAAACGCTGCGGCCTCTTCACCTCCCCGCATCTCATGGATTATCGCGAACGCATTAAAGTTTCCGGTCATGAAATTCCCGAAGAGGCGTGCACTATGATGCTTGGCGAACTTCGGGAAGTCTGTGAGCAAATGGAAACGCACCCGACCTTTTTCGAAATCACGCTTGTTCTGGCGATGCGCTGGTTCAAAAAGTGCCATTGTGAAATGATCGTGTTAGAAACTGGAATGGGCGGAAGACTCGATGCGACAACCGCCGTGCCCGCCGATATCTGTGTGATCACCCCCATCGGCCTCGATCACATGCAGTGGCTTGGCGATACACTCGAAAAAATTGCGATCGAAAAGGCAGGTATTTTTGTCTGCGGAAAGCCAATCGTTTCAGCACCTCAAGAGCCCTGTGTCATGCACGTTTTGGAGAAGGAAGCGAACGAAGTCCGAGCACCCATTGAGTTCATCGATGGTCCGCTGCTCGGCTACCCGATGGCACTCGTCGGCGAACATCAGAAATGGAACGCGGCACTCGCCCTGGGCGCGCTGCATCGAGCCGGACTCGCGCTCAGCACGGACAGCGTGCGCTATGGTCTATCGAACGTCACATGGCCCGGCCGCTTTGAAGTCATTCGCCCGGGCATCGTCCTCGATGGTGCTCACAATCCACAATCCGCCCAGATTCTCGCTCAAACCTGGCGCGCATGTTATCCGGGAAAAAAAGCGACTCTCGTTTTCAGTGCAGTTGGCGGCAAGGACATCGAAGGTATCCTCGCCGAGCTCACCCCGCTTGCTGCGAAGATTTTCCTCTGCCCGATCGATACACCACGCGCGGTTCCGGTTTCAGAGTTGGCAACTTTCCTTAAAGCTAATGGCCCGCCTCACGAAGTTTTTGCTGATTTCCAATCCGCTTTCTCCGCAGCGATCAAAGACGATACACCGCTCCTCGTCGCAGGCTCGCTTTTTCTCGTCGGCGAGGCCCGTGCATTTCTAACCGATGAAGCTTTCCGATCAAGCTCTCAGTGAGATCCGGCCGGAGATCCCTCTAACGTAGGTCATCGAGAGCCGAGCTGCGAGACTTGCCCGCCGAAATTGGAGAGAAGCGATAGTAAACTTCCAGCATGAGGGTGTTTAGCGCCTGTAGGTAGATCGGCCCACCTGCATTGCTGTGTTCCGCGCCCGTACTTGGACCAACCTCGACCTTAAATGAACCATCCGAGTTTTGAGCGGGAATGATATCAGCAATGATGGCGCTGTTCATAGCATCCCACTCTTTGCCCCCGGCGTTACGCATAACTTGGGTGGCATAATACGAGGCGTAAATATCGAAATTTGTGGTGTTATACTGCATCGCATAATCGAGCGAAAAATTATCTCTCGGCTTTTTTTTCCCATCGCGCATTTCCAAACCATCCATAATCAATCGTATAGCATCTTTAACGGCAGCACTGTTTCCCTTATCGTGTTGTTGCAAACAAAGTGCTGCAACGGCGGTCATCGCGGGTTTTGCCGCTTTTTTAGCATAGGCGAATTTACCATCGCCAAGATAGGCTCCCTCTTTTTTGTCTCCCATCCAACTCACCGCTTGGCGTATGACTTTGTCGTAGTCATCGATCTTCACATTGGATGCTTTCGCCGCCTTAAGTGCCTGCATTTGCCACCCAACGACGGAAAGGTCGTTACGACCCGCATTTGCGTATTTGTAGTCCCAGCCGCCTTCTTTGGTTTGGCCATCGGTGATAATTTTTACCGCTTTTTCAACGACAGTCTCCAGCTCGGGGACTTTGAATTGGAGAGTCCGCGAGAAGGTAAGTGCCTCGGCAAGAGCATAAGTCGCGATCGCATGTTCGTAAGGCCAACTATTTTCACTCAATTTATCAGAGAGTCTCCCGTTATTTTTCAGGCCAAGATTGATGAGATAGGTCATGCCCTTTGTGACGTTATCGCCGTAATCCGCAGACTGGGTTCCCTCACAATGACCTAGATAACACAGCAAAGCGAAGCCGGTCATGGCTGGCCTCTTGCCCCATGAACCATCAGGATTTTGTTTTGTCTTGAGCCATTTGAGAGACTTTTTCACAGCCTCTTCGACCGCGGGCGTGCCGCCGGCTTCTTGGACCTGCTTGAGTCGCTCGGTGTCCGTGCAACGCCCTTTCATAATCGTTGGGATCAAAGCACCGATTCCGAGTTGCCCGGCACCAAATCCACTTCCCGGACCCGTTCCTGGCCCGGTTTTGGTGCCCATACCAGGACCGTGGCCACCGTCCGCGCCACTCCCTGAGCCCACTTGTGCGGAGTTTGCTTCCATCGGCAAGCCGGGGTCCATCATTTCGCTGGAGGATTCCGGCAGAGAAAATGCGGCTGTGTTCGAAGTCGATGCAATCCGCTTTGAAACTGCGGTATTACTCATCATGCGCTTTTGCTGTTGCTGCTGGACCTTGTGGACCTGCTCGCCACTCGATCCACCACCGCCCCCGCCGCCTGGGAGGAAATCGACTTTCTCTTCGGGTGGATACACCCATTTATACATAAAGAAGATTGCAATTACCCCGAAAATGACGTGGGCGATCACTGAGATCGTGAACGCACCGAGCCCCATGCTGATGATCTGATTCCGAATCCTGTTTCTTTTTTGAACGGGAGCTAGATCAGAAGGATCATTTGATAAGTCATTCATGATAACGGAAAACTAAGGTTTTACTGTGGCGGAACTTCAAAAGTGACATTTTGCACTTTAGCGATCGAGAGGGAATTTAAAACATTGATCACCCGCTGATAGGGCGCAAGTTCGTCGGCCACAATCGTGACTACGACCTTGCTGTCTGGCACCGCCTTAGAGGATTCCGAAAGGCGCATCATCGTCGCAGTTAGATTAACTAACTTTACGTCACCGGGCTCACCCACCGGGTCATCATTCAAAAGCACCTCGCCGCTGTCCAGAATACGAATTTGGGTTTCTTCCACCGCGATCGGCTTGTCGCCCGCGACAGTACCCGGAAGTTTGAGGTTTAGCTCATGTTCCACTTGCACCGCACCGGCCATGACCATGAAAAAAAGCATAATAACGAATACCACGTCGATCATCGGCGCGATTTGGAAGCCTAAGTGCACGGATTCAACCTCCTTGCGGCCTTTTTTCTTATGTTCCATGGCGGGGATGTGATTTAGCGGTTAGTCCCAGATAGGGAAATGTCATCAATCCCCGCACTGGCGAGCTGCTCAATGACTTTTTGGATTTCGATGGCGGGGGTGTCGGCATCACCGCGGATGATGAGTTTAAGCTTAGGGTTTGCCGCTTTGATCGGAGTGACGATTTCGACCAATTGCTCAATTGGATCACAGACTTTGGCACCAAAGCGAACTTGGGTTTTGTTTGCCGCCGGGTTCCAATCCACATTGACGATGACTTCATTTTTTAGGTCGTGGTCGCGTTTTTTGGCTTCGGGAGCGAGGGGCAGAGTGATGGACCTATCAATTTTTGCCACCTGATCCGTCGTGATGCTCATGAAGAAAATGAGCAGGACGAGGAGCACGTCGATCATAGGGGCAACCTGGAATTCCGGGTCGCTTCCGTTGCCACCAGCACTAGCCATGGGTTAGAAGGGAAAAGGGTGAGAAATTAGAGAGCCAATGGGGCATTTGGGTCAGCTTCGATCCAATTAGGAAGCGCCGCGTAGGTCACTTCTTCACCAATTTCGAGGCCTTGGAAATGATCGTAAGGCATATTGCGGAAGATGCTTGTCACTTCATCCTCCAGCCAATGCATCTGGGCGGTCAGGCGATTACGCAGAATATAGAAGAACATGAAGGCCGGAATCGCGATGAACAGACCCGAGGCAGTAGCGACAAGCACCTCCCCGATATGCTCCGAAAGCTTTGAAGTGTCACCTGCACCCGACTCGCCAAGGGAGGCGAAGGCACCCATCATCCCGACGACTGTTCCAACCAGCCCGACCATGGGTGCGCAAACCCCGATCACCGAAAGGTAGTTGATCCGATTCTGGAGGCGATTGTTTTCACGCCCGACCTCGACGAGCAATGCTTCTTCGGTCTGTTCCTTGCCCTTCCCCACGAAGGAAAGGCCGTATTTTACGCAATTATTGAAAGCACAAGGATTAGCCTTCATGACTTGGTAGCAATTCACATAATCACCCGCCATGAAAAGCTGGCGTGCCTTTTCCACCTCCTCCTCGGGGACGAGGCGCTTGCTGGCAGTTCGCAGGTAAATATCGACCACCAAAAAGATAGTAAACACTGACATGATTCCGATCGGAACCATCACGATCCCACCCTGTTTGATGGTGTCAAAAAGCGTCTTTTTGTGAGGTGCTTTTTTCGCTGGCGCGGTTTCCCCCGCTGCGGCTGGCTCTTGGGCACTTACGATCGTGACTGGACATGCGACCCACAAGGCACACGCGACCAGGGAGTAGCGAAAAAAAGCGGCGAGGGAACGGAACATTGGATGGTTTTTCATACGGCAGATGGGAGATGTTAGGTGTTTGATGAGGGTCACTTGGTGGTTTCGGCGGGCTGCTTCGGATCTTCGGAGGTCGTTGTCTTTTTACTTTTAGGCTTCAGCTTTGCAGCTTCGATTTGGATGATTTCTTTAAAGGGAGAGCCGAGGTGATCAGATAGATAATCGTCAAGTAGCTTTGATCCGTCCGCCGCGCACTTGATTTCTTGAAGCCCGCGAGCTGCTAGGATAGTGCCGCGAACCGCGAGGTCACGTTCAGCGGGAGAAAAAATTGCCACACGCAACCACGCCTTTACAGCTTCTTCGATTTTTCCCTGCGTTGCAAGCGTGTTGCCGACTTCCAACCAAATCCGGGCATTGACCCAGGAGTCCGTGGTGCGCTCGGCCAGCGAATGAAGGCTTTGAATCTTATCTGCAGAATCCTTGCCGGCGGGGGAGACGACTTGCTGAAAATCTTTTAGCAATGTGGCATCTTCCGGGGTCAGCTTAGAAAAAATTTCGGAGGTAGGAATAGCAGCAGCTTCTTTGTTCTTCCCCTGAACGGACAGTGCATCCATCCGAAGTATCACGGATCGCAGCCACCACGAATCAGGAATCGATTGATAGGGAAGCAGCGCGGGCTCGGCCTTGGCTAGCAAGTCAAGCGCCTTATCGGCTTTACCCGAGGCGATTTGAGTACGAGCCTCTCCAATTTCGCGAGGCTCACGGAGAGTCGCTCGAACGACTTCCTTCGCCGTGAAGTTGACCGTATCCAAAGCCGTTCCCTTGGTGAGGGTGGCCGTGAAGCCCGCAGGTGAAACCTTGACCGATTCTGCAGGAATGACCCTGCCGTTTTGCAACACGAATACCTCTTGCGATTGCGCGCGAAGCGAGGTGATCGAACAGAGGCAAGCCGTTGCGCAAGCCAACGAAGCGGGGACCAAAGTCATGGAGTGTGGACGCATGAAATTTTTCATTCTTCGACTTTCTTCGCAGCGATTTTCGCCTCTGGAGTTTCCGCGTATCGTGGATCTGCTAGGAATTCACGGTAGGTCTTAATGGCCGCATCATGCTGGCCCGAGTCTTCGAGCATATCAGCACTGCGAATATAAGCTTTTGCAGCAAATTCGGGAAACTTTTTATACGAGAGATAGACTTTTTGGAAATACACATTTGCCGCACCCTTGTCCCCGGCAATGACAGCGAGTTCACCTAGCTGGTAGACGGATCCGGCTTTCTCAACACCCGTCCACTCCTTGTTGCCGACAATCTCTTCGAAAACTTTTTTCGCATCGTCATTTTTTCGCAATCCGAGCAGTGCGAAAGCTTTGCCGTAGGTAGCTTCTTTCAACATCGAGCTGCCGGCCGCGCGGTTCAACGCGAAATCAAATTCCTTCAGAGCTCCTTCGTAATCTTTTTTGTTGAGCGCGATTTTACCCAGCCCGACCGGTGCTGCATCTGAGTAGGATGAGTCAGGAAAACCATCCCGAAGACGGGTAAAAAGTGGGGCGGCCTGGTCGAGCTGCTTGTCATCTAATAGAAACTGACCCACTTGCGAGAGGAGGATCGGGCCCAGATCTTCAGGTTTGCTGGAACTGGCGATAGCATTCAGAAAGCGAGTATTACGGACCGGGTCATTCATCATGCGTGCGAGCTCCGCTTTGGCAAAGTTGATGCGAGCCAAGTAGGTCAGTGTGCGCTCACCTTCAGGAATATCGAGTTCCTTCGTGAGTTCTCCCAGCAATTGATCAATGTCGGGCTTTGGAATATCTTTCTTAAACGTGCGAGGCGGCACGTAGAGTCCAGCAAGCTGGCTGAGTAGCATCTCCACATATTCAGAGCGAATGTTATGAATATCTCGGAGAGCGTATTTCGCCAGCATGTCGCGTGCCTCATTTCGCTTATCCGCACGGACAAGGAGTTTTGAAAGCTCGGAAACTCCCCTAAGCTCCATCGGATGATTTGGATTTTGTGTGAGAAAATCCTTCCAAAGTGCTTGAAGCTCATCCCAACGCCTTGATCCGCGGAGTAGGCTACTCGCTTGCTCGAGCGAGTATTGAATGACATTCTCATCGCCATTGGCGGTGCGCACCGCAGTTGAATATTCCGTAGCAGCGGTCAAAATGTCTCCCTTGGCGGCCCACGCATCACCCAGCAGCGTGTGGATTTGTCCCCCATAGCCTTGCGCATTCGGGTCCTTCAAAAGCGTGCCCATCGAAGAGATCAACTTGTCATAGTCCTTGACCGCTAGCTGGATGATTCCCCGGCGGTAGCGGATGTCCGCCTTGAAAGCTCCACTTGGGAAGTCTTTATCGTAAGCGTCGAAGCCCTTGATTGTGGCCTTGTAGTCGTTGCGGAGGAAATCACAGAGCGCACGCCGGTAGGTGAATTCCTCATACTCCGGTGCCGAAGCAAATTCCTTACGCAGCATATCATAGTCCTTTGCCGCATCATCGAACTTCCCGCCTTGGAATCGGGCGTTCGCCAGCATGACAAGGAGTTTTTCGCGCACCGGGCTATCCGGGTGCTCTTTCAAAAATGGGTCAAGGAAAGCAATCACTTCTTCGGTTTTCCCATCTTGCAAAAGTAGGCTCGCATTCATTTCCGAAACTTGATCCACGTGCTTCCCCTTGGGATAAAGTTTGAGGTAATTGAGGCAAAGTGCCCCCGCAGCGGCGGTCCGACCTAACTTCCATTGGCTGATGATCGCGCCGAAAAGCGCTGTCGGCGCATCCGACGATTCAGGATTACCACTGGCTACCGCCTCAAAAGCGACAGATGCCGGCCAAAAACGGTCCATGTTAAAATAACACCGCCCGATCCGATACTGGAGGGTCGCATCGTATTCGGTCAACCCGCGCACCTCGCCAAGCACTTTATCCGTGCTTTCGATCATGGCCGCGAGCGTCGCCGCCTTGTCTTCGGTGCCGCGAGGAAGGACTTGTTTGTTTTTCGTTGCATTCGCGATGCGCTTATCGAAGTCCTCCTTCAAGCTGCGCATGGCCGCGAGGCGCTTGGTTTGGATCGCCAGCACTTGTGCCCGCGGACGGACTGAGGAATAGGCCGCAAGTGCTCCGGCGTATTCTTTTGCATCCAATCGCTTATCCCCGATTTGAACGAAGCGGTGATTTACCGTGACGATCACGTCAGCGTAGCCTGCCGAACTTTCCAGCCGAACGAGCATTGCGATGGCTTTATCAAGATCGTTGGCGGAAATGTAGAGATCGATGAGTTGCAGCGAGGCTCTCATTAAACTCGGGCCGGAGGCATTGCCGCTCATGGCATTTTGCAGTGTCGCCGCCGCCTTCTCCGTATCGTTCTTTTTGATATAGGCATCAGCAGCAAGAAATCTCGCTTCTTCTACATATTCAGGCTTTTTAGCGGCTTCAGCAAGATGCACCAGCGCCTCGTCCAGCTTTCCATCCAACTGAAGCTGTGCGCGGCCAAGATAGAGTTGCACCTCGGCCACATTATCCCCGGTAGGATACTTCTTTAAATAGGCGAGAAAGGCATTCGCCGCATCCTGATACTTCAGTTGGCTATAATACGAAAACGCCAACTGATAGTAAACTCCTTGCGGAGCTTGTTCCGGATTCGACTGAATGATCGAGGAATAACTCGAAATGGCCTTCGCGTAATCTTTCGCAGCATAAGCTGCGCTTCCCTCACTGAGCGCGCGGTTTAAATCCACCGCTTGGCCGAAAACTACCCCTGCCAAAACCGGCAGTAGGGCTACGGCGACGAGCAAAGAACGGTGGGTTTCTGTTGAGCAATACCTGCGTAACACAAAGGAATTGGCGTCGCAATCGTAAGAGCTGTCAACAAGGAAAGTGAATCCCTAGCATGTTTTGAATCATCCGATTGAGGTATCAGCCTTGCATGACCTGGGCGAAAGCTTTAGTCCATCGGCAGGTGTTAAACGATCTTCCGAAACCTCAGCGAAACCCATCGTGGTCCCGCAATCTCGTGCGGGCCACTTTGATCTGTGGCGGTTCGATCGCCATTTTGCTACCCGCTTGGCTTCCTAACCGCCCCACTGTGCAGATTGAGCGCGGCACCGTGGAGTTGCTGCAAGCGCTCCTGCTTGCCGCTGCTGCCGCGGTCATGTTCGGAGCATCCGCCCATGCAGGTTTCAACCGCCCGGTCTGCCGGATTCTCGGACTCGCATTGTTAGCTGCATTCGTGGGGGAAATCGAAGACTTCACTTCCGGAATCCTTCACTTAAAATTCCCCGGACTGTGGGTCATCGCCATCCTGCTTTCAGTGACTCTAATCAGCGCCTACCGCCACCGGAGGGCGATGCTTCATTTTCTAACAAATCTCGGCATGCATGCGGGTTCCGGCTTCATCGGCGCGGCGCTCTTGATCATCTATATTTTCAACCACGTCATCGGCAGTAATAAATTTTGGAGAGCCTGCCTCGGTGCGGCGTTCTCCCCGGAAGTTCCCAAACTCTGCAAAAGCTATCTGGAACTGCTCGCCTGCTACTTTATTTTCATCGGCGCACTCGGACTTTCCATCACGATGGCGAGGCGCACGGAGCCGAAATAATTTTCATGTTTCATATCGTCCTCATCGAACCGGAAATCCCGCACAATGCCGGTGCCGCCGGGCGACTTGCGCTCGCCACGGGTTCAACCCTTCATCTCGTCGAGCCACTAGGATTCTCGCTAGAAGATAAATACGTCCGCCGGACGGGGCTCGATTATTGGCAAGATGTGAAACTTCATCTCTGGAAATCCTTCGAGGATCTCCGCGCCGCCGCCGCGCCTGATGCTCGCTTCTGGTTTCTCAGCACCAAGTCCACGCGCTCGCCCTGGCAGGCGGAGTTTCGTGCTGGCGACTACCTCGTCTTTGGCCGCGAAACCCGCGGCCTGCCGGAAACCCTCATCGCCGAGGCAGGCGAACGCGCCCTTCGCATCCCGATGGAACCCGGCAGCACCCGCAGTCTGAATTTATCCACTGCCGTTGCCATCGTCCTTTACGAAGCAGTCCGCCAGCAGAATCTATCATGGTGAGGAAAATGCAACGGAACACTAACAGGAGTCGATGATGCCACTGCGAGGACCTTGCTTGATGCTTTGCTCGAAGGTGAACTGGATATCACCGCAGTGGCCCATTTGGTAGGACGCCATCGAAACAGTATTAATGATTGGATCAAACTCTTCCGGAATGGTGGAATTGAAGCGCTTCTAACGCGTGGAGAGGGTTCGGGAAGAAAGGGCATGATGACAGCCGAAGCTAAGGCGGAACTAACCGAAAAGCTCCGGGCGGGAGAATTTCGGACTGCCGGCCAAGCTGAGGCC
>JANYEC010000073.1 GCA_025363295.1 Akkermansiaceae bacterium | reverse complement strand
CCCCCTAAATCCCCAAGGGGACTTCTCCCCTCCCGTCCCCCAGGGGAGCGGGGGGAGACGTCTGAAGAGCCCCACGTCGCGCCGCCGCAAGTGGGTAATTTTAATTGTCGTTGAGGGGATTTATAATTGTCGCTGGACAGGCCGCGCCGGTCGGCTTTCAGAATGGAGTCAGAGGTAGCAGTCATAATCCGCCACGCTATGACTGCTATGCTAGGCTCCGGCCAGAATCTTCAGATGGGGGTGTGGACTACGTTTACGCAAGAGGCAAGGGAAGCTTCAGACCTACAGAAGGGAAAACTAGAGAGCCTGCACACCGGGCTGACACCCCGTGAGGTAGAGATCCTACAACTGATCGCGGAAGGCTACCCGAACAAGGGGATCGCGGCGCATCTTGGAATCACGTTAAAGACAGTGGGCAACCACCGCGAGCACATCATGGCGAAGCTAGACCTCCACGATGCCGCAGGGCTCACCCGATACGCGATCCGAACCGGGATCATCGAAAGCGGCGGCCTAGGTGGAATTCTGGGGTGATGCCAAATCTGATAGGTTTTGATTAATTTGTATAATGGAGTTCTTCATCGCTGTTAGCGTCGATGATAATCGATTCGCTTAGCAACGAATTGAAACGCCCGAGCGGCTTGTCTCTTTTCTTCAATCTTTTTCCAGAGGAGAAAAATGCGCTCAAGGACTTCAAACCCAGCTCCACCTGTTAGCGCCTTGTATGGATAAACGCACGGAATCAAAAACGCAAAGTGCCGAGGATCAGAATCTAACTAATTGCCAGACCCAATTAAGTAGTTCTGTCTTTAATCGACTTTAACTGCGCCCTCAATCGAGCATTCTCCTCTGCTAGATACTCGCTTTTGTTGCTATAATCGGAGGAAACGTGAATCAATCTATCCTCTGTAAAATAAACGCCTGCTAGAAGGCTTGTTTTGCAAGTCGCATCATGCTGATTCCCGGAACTGTCTGTATAAGTAACTTTATAAATCCGCTCATGCTCACTACCAAACCACCCCTTTCCAAAGGGATGCCATGAACACTCCTGTAAATGTCCGCCTTGTTCCGTGACATAAGGCGGTGCTAAACAATAAGCTACCGGATTACATTTATTGATTTGGATGAATTTCATAGTTCCACTCTCCATGGAATTTGTTGCGCTTAATGGTTATTTCTCCAAGTTCTTCTTCTGTTACTTTTAGGCCTTTCACATATAGCTTTTCGTCTAGCCAAGCATGAACTTCCAAACCCTCTCTGGTCGTGGTCGAACCTATAAGGTTCACCACTATCTCATGAGTCTCGAGAGGCACCCCCTGCCAATTCCGCGTGATGTGGCAGAAGAGTCGATGCTCGATCTTGTTCCACTTACTCGTCCCAGGCGGATAATGACACGCTTCGAAAATCATCCCTGTCTTGTTCGCGAGTTTCTGTAATTCCCATAACCAAAGGTGTGTTCGCGGACTGTTGCTGCCGCCGCAGTCAGCAGTAATGAGCACTCTGCGAGGCGCGTCATATCGCTTTGTTCCCATGCGTTGCCACCAACGTTCTATAGCCGCGACAGCGAACTCTGCTGTATCGGAACTGACTCCAACCGAAACGCCCGCTTCGTTGGTGGCGATGTCGTAAACTCCATAGGGGACTGCCTTGCCTAACTCCTTGTCTGGAAAATCGTGGGTTTTCACTTTTACTGGCTCGCCTTTGCGGCGATAGGTTTTTCCTGCGTTTTTTAGGTTTCCCAGTGTCTCTTTTTTCTTTGTATCAATAGAAATTGCAGGTTCACCACGGAGCCTGCGGGTCCGAACGCGGTTTGCGATGAATTTAAATTGTGCGTCCCTGTCAGGGTGCTGCTTGCCCTCAACAGTCTTGCGGTTGGATTGAAGGCTATACCCTTGGAGCTTGAGCAACTCACCAACCTTGACGCTACTGATCACAAAGCCCTGTGATTTTAATTCGACAGCGAGCGTTCGGGTGCTTTTGCATGTCCACCGCAATGGGGACATCGGATCTCCTCTCGTGTCTGGTTCTATGAGCATATCAATCGCCTTCAAAATCTCAGGATTTTCACACTCGCGGCGCTTTCGTCCAGCACCTCGCTTTCTTTGACGGTCACCATGTTCGTCTGGCTGACTGATTTCGATAATTCCGTTGCGTATGGTCCTATCAGAAATCCCCGTGGCCACTGCGACGGCAGCAACGCCACCCCAACCCATTGAGCACGCTTCCATTGCCGCCCACCTTCTACGTCCCCGCTCATCAAGCTCGGAGTTGATAATCATATACTTAGCGCGGAGTTGCGATACCACTTGTTGGTTAGGCATGCCAAAACCATATCAAAACCCCTTAACTTTTCCAAACAAATTCGGTAGTTTATTGTTTAGCACCGCCTTATTCTTGCGAGCACGATGGATGACTTCACCACCAAAGCAAACGCCGATGCCTACGATAAAAATGTCCGCTGGCTCGCTTCCCGACCGTGGATCCAGATCGTGTCGTTGGATGACATCGCTAACGGAAATCTCGATATTTCTACTCCGCCAGACGGAACGAAGGATGTTTGGGGAACGGTCAGCCGTCCGACGAATACCAATTTAGCGAATGTTAGTCCAGATTACGTCGATCATGCCACTCAAGAGTCCTACGATCACTGGTACTTCGGTCAAAGCGGACTCGAGGAATCCCTCGCAGGTAAGATATTCAATATCCGCACCGGTAGTCCGTTGCCACAAGTCTTCGGTCAGCTTGGCTCTGCCGGTTTGCTCTCTAGCAGTTGGTCTGCGGTACAGGCAATATCGCCCTTGAGTGATTTACAATCGCTTGCCCGCATCACCACTCACGCCGGGCTGTTCGTCACCGCTTTCCACGATCAAACAGCTAACGATCTATCCAAATTCAGCACAGGCGCTTATATTTACCCTGACACAAGCTCCCAATCATTAGCAAATTTCTCGAAAAATGCGCAATCACAAGTGCGTTTTGCTGCGGTCTATCAACGAGTGGATACTTGGAGGGCCGCGGCGAATGCGGGTAGTTACCTTAATGCCGTCACCGCTGAATCCAGTGACGTCGATCTCGATGGCGAACCGGAATACGTGCTCTACAACGACCGCATTTTCGCCCTCTTCGAACGAATTGGTGGCCGTCTCGTTGGCGCATGGGTTCGTGACACTAACAGCGGGGAGGTAATTCAAACGATTGGCAACCCGATGAGTTACTCAGGATCGGAAACTGAGGAGGAAGGCACTGCCAACACGCTTGCGGGCCAAGTTGGGTCCTATCGCACTTCGGGGCTGAAAGATTGGTTTGCCGCTCCATCAGGTGCGAACTACGTGAACAACCTTTACACTGCCTCGGCCCCAGCCAGTGGGACCGGGTGGAAACTCACCAGTAGTGATGGAAAGATCGCCAAAACGGTGACCTTGTCTGCTGGTCAAAACGCACTACAAATTAGTTATACCGTCGCTTCTGAGTTCACCAATCTTTATATCCGTTTTGGACTTTCTCCGAATCTCCAAGATCTACTACTCAATGGACAAACCTATCTCTCCAGTCTGGGAGTCAGTTCGCAGGAGTTGAATCTATATAATAATAACCCAGCTCACCAGTTGCGGACCTATCTGCGCATCGGCGGTGGCACCTATACCGGAGCAACTTACAACCCTGCCGCCATTGATGATAACCCAGCCGGGGGAGTGTCCTTTGATACTTTAAACATGCGGAATCAAGCGCAAACCCAACAAGTCGAAGTCTTCGGCTCCAATACGATGAACTTCGCCCTAGGATTTGAAACGGGTTCTGCCATCAGCTTCTCGGATGCCGATCTCGACGGCCTGCCAGACGCTTGGGAAAATTTGTATGGCCTTAGCACGAATGATAACGGATCGATCAATATTGACAATGGCCCCAACGGCGATCCTGACCACGATGGAATTTCTAACATTGTCGAGTGGCTCGTCGGACTGAATCCGAAATTGATCGACAATTCCGCCTACCCGAAAGTTTCACTCACTAAAATTGTTAGTGGGTTCCGGATTAACTTTCCGACACTGCCGGGCCGCAAGTATCAACTCCAATCCTCCATAACTTTGAATGCCTGGGATCCGTTTGGCGAGGCCGTCGTCACCGCGAGCACCGCTCCGCCGGGCACCTTCCAGATGGATGATACTACCACCTTACCCAAGCGATTCTACCGCATGGTCATCACGGCTGCTCCTTAAAGTCGGAAATAGAAAGAAGCCATGAAATCGATCTGCTCATTCTTTGTTCCATTCCTGCTGATTGGTGTCAGCAGTGTTAATGCGACCACTCTCACCGTCACCAGCCCTAACGGCATTTTTGATGCGAATTATTCCACCTCTCACGTCTTCGTAGATGAGATCGCGGGCGACTCTGTGCCGCTTACCTTCTTCCTCGATCCACAGACCACCGGAGTCGAAACTGCAGAGATCCTTACCAACCTCAATCACCGCGACCGCGCTACTTTGGATGCTAACAGCGATGGGATCGAAGACGGCATTATAACCCCGAATGCCAACCTCATCCCTGCCGGCAACGACACAAATTATTACAAAGCCTACACGATGACTCCCGTCTCAGGTGGTTACTCGATCACGCTCAACGCCACTAAAACGGGCGCCTACCGTGCCACTGGACGTTATCGACTGAATGGCGACCCTCCTAACACCTATCACTATTTTAACTCTGAAACACCCAGCGGCTCCAGTTATAACAAACGCGACCATGCAATCGTCGTTTCGCCAAAGTCCTCTCGCGACATCCAGCTCTATGAGGTTAACCCATTAACGATCACTTCTACTGGCACGCTCTCCTCACAGCGCGGCAACTTTGTTGACCTCGCCAATGGCGTAAGTGGAGGCCCGCGTTTCAACTTGCAATACGTCAAAGATCTTGGCTGCAATATGCTTTGGTTCCAGCCGATTCATCCTAACGGCATCGCTGGTCGCCAGGCCGATCCCGCGACCAGCCAACCGTTTGAGGTAGGCTCGCCCTATGCTGTGAAAAACTTCTTTGAAGTCATGCCCCTCATGGCGAAAAATTTCACCCCCGTCAGCAACACCCCCGCCTCTAACGACACCCCTGCGGGCCGTATCCAGGCGATGGCGGATTTCCAATCCTTCGTTACCTCCGCCGATAACGCTGGGGTGGGCGTCATGCTTGATGCTCCATTTAACCACACCAGCTACGACACTGAACTCGCCGCCCTTGGACAAACTTATTTCGGAAATGGTGGCACTAACGCCTCCAGTGAGATTCGCAACACCGAGGGTCGCTTCTTTTCTCGGACCGATGCTTACGACATGCGTGCCTATAATTCCGGCAGCATCGCCTTGGCACCTGATCGCACCGATTTCGGTAAATTTGCGGACACTTATGACGTTTATTACGGACGTTATGCCGCACTCGTCTCGGGCTCCACGCCCGGCTACAAAAACGAAGGCGACTGGTTAGACACCTCCATCGGTAGTGAAGGCTCGGCTGGCGGCGGCAACGGCCACTTCGACATCATCACCCAGCGTGTCTGGAAATATTTCTCGGAATACACCCTCTACTGGCTCACCCAAACCGGTTATCCGGCCAATCTAGCCGGTGCCTCGCTCAATTCTAACGTAGGACTAGACGCTCTCCGCGCCGACTTTGGCCAAGGTCTTCCTCCCCAGTGCTGGGAATACATCATTAACAAAACCCGCACTCGCAAATGGAACTTCGCTTTCATGGCGGAGTCTCTCGATGGCAGCGAAGTCACCTATCGCAGCGGACGCCACTTTGATATTCTCAACGAGAACATCGTGTTCCCTCTCCACGCGGCCCAGACTACTGCGCAATTCAAAGCCATCTACGAAGACCGTCGTAACCAATATGGCCAAGCCCTCGTCCTGCTGAACAGTAGCTCCCACGATGAGGACCACTACCAAGACCCCTTCCAAGCCCTCATCCGCTACGCCACGAATTCCACCATCGACGGCGTGCCCCTTATTTTTCCCGGTCAGGAACTCGGCCTCAGTGGTGCCGTCGTTCCACCTGCCTCAGATAGTATATCTGGTATTACTCCATTTGGTTATGATCGCTACGAGACCAACTTCGGCAAACCCATCCCTCACTTTAAAAAGTATAACTCCCTCATGCCGCTCTGGCTCAAAACTACTCCCAGTAACCCTAACTACAATTACGGACTTTCCCAGTTGCAGCCCGTCTTCTCTGCGGTCGGTCAGGCGCGAAAATTCTCCACCGCCCTCCGGTCCAGTAACCGTTACTTCCTTTACAAGACTGGCGCGGGTGGCTACGATACTAACATTTTTGCCGTCGCCAAATATCAGACTGCTAACGCTTCTCCTGGCACCTCTGATGTTGTTTTTGGCTTCGTCAATCTTGACCGTAACAACGACCACGCGGCCACTTACGTCGCTAACATCGGCACACCTAACCTCTTTGGGATTAAAGCCGGAAGGATGTATAACACAAAAAACATCGCAGCCTACACCGCGATTCGTTCGAACCGCCGCGACATTTGGCAATGGCGCGCGGCACCCTACGGCGAGGCCGATGCGTCTGTGCCGAGGTCCGGTTCGGATATTCTGGCTAACGGAATTTATGTCGGATTGAAAAAGGTGCCTGTTACGGATGGTGATTGGTCGCCAGCGCCTTACGAAGCCCAGTATTTGAAACTTTACGATGTCACGCCACCGCCTGCGCCGACCGCTCCTGCCGCGGACTTGGCCTTGTTTGGTGCCGTCATCGGCAATCAAGTCACTTTTACATGGAGTGCGGCGGTTGACCCTGATGGAGGGGTTTCGGGTTTCTATTTGCAAATCGGCACTTCGGCCGGGACATCCAATCTTTTCGATGGTCAGCTAGCAGGAACAAGTAAGACGGTAACGGTGGCGTATGGCACCACCGTTTACGCCCGCGTCCAACAGATTAATAACGCCGGTATTTTCGGCCCTTATAGCGCCAGTTCCGCCTCGGTGATGGCCCTCGATCCGGTCGCAGATACCGATGGTGACGGGCAATCGAATGGTTCCGAATTCACTGCTGGCACCAATCCCTTGTCCTCTGTGCGACGACAATTAAAGCTACTCACCGACGACAATTAAAATGACCCATCAGATGGGAGGTTTTTCGGGGTGAGGCGGGATCCCGTTTGACCTCGGTCGGGGTGGCGGGTGCTGCTCTGGGTTGTGGTCACCAGAACCC
>JANYEC010000097.1 GCA_025363295.1 Akkermansiaceae bacterium | reverse complement strand
AGCATACCCGTCTGCGCGAAATCGCATCACCCGCCCCGCTCCTCGTTTCTACTCTATTGTTACTAATCCAAATCGAACCCATCAAAATGATAGGAAAAAAGAACTATATCAACTTGACAGAATCCCAGCCATATCAACGTCCGTTTCGTCTTGGCATTGGTGGCCCGGTTGGCTCCGGGAAAACGATGTGCGTGTTGCGGCTCTGCCAGTGGTTAAAGGACGAAGTCTCGCTCGCGGTCATCACCAACGACATCTACACCCGCGAGGACGCCGAGTTTCTGCTGCGTGAAAATGTCCTGCCGATAGAACGAGTCACCGGTGTAGAAACTGGTGGCTGCCCCCACACCGCCATCCGCGATGACACGAGCATGAACATGGCGGCTGTGATTGATTTTGAGAATCGCATTCCGGGTCTAGAACTCATCTTGATCGAGAGTGGCGGGGATAATCTATCCGCCACATTTTCTCCCGAGTTGGTGGATGCCTACATCTACGTCATCGATGTGGCGGAAGGTGACAAAATCCCCCGCAAGGGCGGTCCTGCCATCCGAACTAGTGATCTGTTATTGATTAACAAGACCGAGCTGGCGCCTTACGTCGGAGCCGATCTCGAAGTGATGGCGCGCGATGCGAAAATGCAGCGTGGGACGAGGCCGTTTCTCTTCGCGGATTTGAAATCGGAAAAGGGCAAAGAAGGGCTGCTCGCGTGGTTGAAGCATGAATATTTGTTCATCTGACGGACCGCTGAATCTATTTCGCAAGGCCGCAATCGAAATGATAGAAACCCCGGTACATGAATTTCGCGGTCCGTGATATGAAAAACGTCTCTGGCACCTCCCTATCAGGTCATCTGCATCTCCGCTGCGAGTGCCGGGCGGATGGCGTGCCTATCATTTCCGAGCAAAGTTTCAGCGCCCCGATTCACCTGAGCAAATCTCATATCGACGAAGGTTGCCTCGTGCACAGCATCGTCAATCCTACGGCCGGATTTTTCGATGGTGATCGATTAGAATCTAACATTGATGTCGGCTCCGGAGCTTATCTGGTTCTCAGCACACCCTCCGCCTCACGAGTCTATCGGGCACGTTCGGGAAAGGCGGCGGTGAGTTTGCAGAAATTTAGTGTCGGGGAAAATGCCTCGCTCGAATGGATACCCGAGCCTTTCATTCCTCACGCTGGAGCACGCTATAAACAGCAAACGGAAATCTATCTGCATCCCACCGCGAGTTTATTGTTTTTCGATTGGATCGCCCCCGGACGTGTGGCGATGGGGGAAACGTTCGCTTACGAGGAACTCCGGTGGGAGCTGGACTTGCTGCTCGATGAAAAGCTCATTGCCCGCGAGCGCTATCAATTGCGACCAGACGATCAGAGCATCGAAGCACTTCGCGCGAAATTTCCAGCCGCCCATTACCTCTCGGTGTACGCGGCTGGCGGAATGGCGAGGCAATGGCCCGCGGAGGAGCTAGATTCGCTCACTGGCGACGATATCTATCTGGGACACGGCCCACTCACAGGAGGGGTGTATTTGATTCGTGCTCTCTGCCGGGACAGCCTGTCCGCCCGGAAACTGATCGAAACTCTGCGCCCGCTGCTTTACGCTGCTGCCGGGCGGAGGCCGCCGGCTCTTGGTCGCATTTTCTGTTAAGTCGGGGGAAATGAAAAGGCGCGGATTCATTGCTGAAATCCGCGCCTTATACATATCCTCTCGTGCGTGGGGTAGCACAACTTGAGCAAACTGGTTTCCCCCCGGAACCCGGGTTTGCTGGTAAGCTCGCACGAAGTTGAAAAAAACTAGGCTGATCCTTCGGGTTTGTAAATAATAAAGTTCCCAAAAATGAACCTTCGGCCTTCATTGGCAAAAAAAATGCCGCAAGCCCTCGATCGCTCCATGACCGTAGGCGCTTTGTGCGATGAAACCGCCGTTGCTGCGGATTTTTTGATTCACCGCCTCCACGGCATTCGAGGGGCATGCGATCATTCCCGCGTTGGCGGGATCGAGCATTTCCAAGTCATTGTGGCTGTCCCCAATGGCAAAGCGGCGACTCACAGGGATCTGATAGTGATTGGCGACGTGGGTGAGGCTGCTGCCCTTTTGAAAATCCCGGTGGCCGAAACGCAGATAGATCGAGTTTCGCTGCCAAGAGAAATGCGGCTCGCTTTCGATGATCGGAGTGATGTGATCCACGATCCATTCCATTTCCTCTTCCGTGCGCGAAATGATGCCAGCGGGTTCGCCGTCCATTTCGATCCATTGGGCTCCGGTATGTTCCTCGACGGACTTGCGAAGATGGGCGAGCAGCTTTTTCGACTTTTTGAAAAGCCCATGGATTTCCTTTTCGCAGCGCTTGTTCCACTTTGTTTCTGGCAGCCAACGACCGAATACATTTGGGAAATAAACCTCTCGCTCGCGGGCGATCACCCAGTCTGGGAGGAACGGAAATTTGCTCTCAATAAAGCCCTCGACCATCTGTGCCATGGAGCGCCCGGTATTGATGCCCCACACCACCCCCTGTTCTTCGCGGAGCGTGCGGATCAGATCAAAAAACGCTACGGGCACCGGTGGCGATTCTGACGGATGATGCAGCGTGCCATCGAAATCGAAGGACAGGATCGCTTGGGTGGTGGCTGGCGAGGGAAGTGGTTTCATCAGAAGAGCGAAATTTTACCATTCGGCGACGGGGGCCACGGTGGTGCCGCCAAATTCAACCGAATCCGGAAACTCGCAATCGCAAAATGGCTATGGAACGCGGGTAAAATCGCGCGTGGCTTTTTTTGCTTTTTTAAATTGACGCTCTCCGGCCGTTTCGCTTCGCTTCCAGCGGATGAGACGCAGTCGCAACAAGCGAATTCCGATTGCTCCCACTTCCGCACCATCATCATGAAAATGCACCACTCCAGCCGTGTTTTCTGCGGCATTTTGTCCTGCCTCGCCACCGCCCTTCTTGCCGCGAACTCCAGCGAAGCCGGGAGCCGCCGCTTCGGCTACAGCTACGAAACCACCACCATGGCGAAGGGGGCGATGGAGCTGGAGACTGGCGTCACTTGGAAAACCCAGCAGGAAAGCGATCCCGGTTTGGAGAGCTTCGATATCCGCCACGAATTTGAATACGGCGTGACCGACCGGTTGCAGCTGGCCCTCTATTTCGCCGACTGGAACTATGAGAAATCCTCCGGGCATGGCGGCAAGGCCGATTTCAGCGACGTCGCTGTCGAAGCGATTTACAACCTCACCGATCCCAACACCACGGCCTTTGGATCCGCGGTTTACGGCGAGGTCAAAGGCGGTGACGGTTTCGTCGAACTGGAAGCCAAGCTGTTGCTCCAGAAGAATCTCGGTTCCTGGATGTTGGTTTACAACGTCGGGGGGGAGATTGTTTGGGAAAACGACTATGCTGACGACGAAGCCGAACTCGCCCAGACCCTGGGTGTCAGCTATCAAATCAGCCCGTCGTGGTCGGTCGGCTTGGAAGCGCTCCACGAGATCGCGGTGCCGGATGTCGAGTCGATCGGCGACAGCGGCGTATTCGTTGGTCCGAACGCAAGCTGGCGGAACGACCGCTTTGCGGCTACTGTCACGGGACTGTGGCAGGCGACCTCGCTCGCCGACGAGCCAGATTTCCAACTGCGCACGATTTTCTCGATCGAATTCTAAACTCTGATGAGTCGCCCAACGCCCTGTCCGTCTTTGCTCCGGAAGCCTGCCCTCGCGGTTTCCGTGATCGCACTTCTCCAGGCATCGTGCGGACCGGGCTATCAGGTGCCGGCCGTCACGCCGCAACTTGTAAAAATCGCGAGGGCACCGCAGTCCCGGCTGGAACGCGGCTACACCGTCCATCAGGCGAAGTGCGCGAAATGCCATTCATTTGAAAATCCGGCGGACTACGGAATCGACGAATTGAAACACGAGATCATGCCCAAGATGGCAAGAAAGGCGAAGCTCGACATGGCAGACCAAGAAGCGGTGCTCGCCTATCTTCTGGCCGCGCGGCAAATCCCGCCGGCACCTGGCTCCTAGGTCACGGCGTGGCTTTCGCCGGATCGGCTAAAGCCGCGCGGCACCAGGCGAGCGCCATCAGCGAGTAGCCGGTGCCGTAGGCTTGGTGGTAATCGTAGAGCGGATAGTCCCACCACGATCCGTCTTTTTCCTGCCGCTCTAACAAAATAGTTGCAAGTTTCTCGGCATAGGCTGCGTGGCTTGCCTTGGGGAGCAGTTTTACGGACTCGGTGAAATAGTAGATGCCGTAGTAATAGAAATAACCGGCGATGCGAAACTGGCCCTCATGCGGGACTGGGCGCTTGCGGGCGTTGCTGAGAAAGCCCTCGCGAGCGAGAAATCGGTTAGCCCAAGTGGTGAGGACTTCATCCGTAATCGCTTTTTCTCCGAAGACCCGGAGCGCCGCGTTACAAGACTGGGAGCGTCCAAGCGAACCGGCGGGGCGGTTAATATCAGCGCGCGGGCGCATCCGGTGCGCGAAGGAGTAGGCGTATGAAAAGTCCGGCTCGCGCTGATAGTTGAGGCCTGCGATGGCGTGTTTGACGAGTTTTTCATTCAAGGTCACCCCCATGACGCTGCGGGCCTGATCCATCGCCAGAAGCACGGTCGCGGTGGTAAAGGCGGTGGGCAAGCCGGAAGGTTTTTGGGTGGTGAGCCCGTCGAAAACATCCAAGTAGCCCCAGCCTCCATTCACGTCTTCGTAGCGGTCAACGAGTTCAACTTGTTCTTGGGCGAGGCGAGCCCATTCGGCTTTTTTAGCAGGGTTGCTTTCGCGTTGATAGAGTCGTGACATGGCGCGAAGCCCGTAGGCGTGGCCCCACACATTGTAAGTGGTAGTCTGATCGGCGCGGCGGAGTTTCGGCAGCTCGGAGGCGGTCCATCCCGCAGCTTTTTCAATGGCGGCAATCACTTCGGGCCGCGCATCGGCGGCATCGATTAGGCCGGAAAGGGCGAGGCCGGAAGCGCCTGCGCGGAAGGCCTGGTGGGCACCAGGAAGCGGCGCGTAGATGTTAAGGTCCTTCGTGTGGGCAGCGCTGCCCCAAGACCCGTTAGAATTCTGATGGGAAACCAGGAAATCCACCCCACGGGTGATGGCGGCGGAGATAGGGGAGATCTCTTCGGCTTTGGTGAGAGGAGAAATCAAGACGCAAGACGACAAGACAAAAGACGCAAAGGTGGAAGTGAGCGACATGGAGGTATTCTCTATTCTTGCGTCTCACTATTTTCCGTCGCTCGTTCAAGGAACGACTACGACCTGACCGACTTCGAGGCCAGAGAGGATTTCAGTTTCGTCTTTGGAAACCCGACCGCGTTTGACGCTGCGGCGTTCAGTATTTCCGTCGGCGAGTTTGACTTCTACCGTCCAGCCACCCGCGTTGAAACTGAGAGATTTGTTAGGAACGGCGATGGCGGAAGGTTGCTGATAGGAAATCACGCGGATCTCGGCGGTGGTGCCGGCTGCCGGGTTGATTTCTTTTGGCCAAGTAACGGCGAAATCTGCGCGGTAGCTGCCATCAGTGCTTGGGGAGGTGGAAAGTTTGAGAATTTTGACAGGGATCTCCATGTCTTCGCGTCCTGCGAGGGTGGCGATTCCTGTTATTTCAGGTTTGAGAGCACGGAAGGCGGCTTCATCCACGAAGGAGATGAGGTTGAGCTTGGCACTTTCCGGAACAAAGCTGGCGAAGGAGCGGTTCGCGGGAGGGTGACCGTGGGGGATCAGAACTTTGATGAGCTCCCCGGTGGTCCATTTGCCATTTTCGATTGGCCCGTGATAGAAGAATCCATTGGCTGGGGCTTTGAATTCGAATTGGGTGCGGTCGCTTTCAAGCTCGGTGAGAGTTTGCGCTTCTCGCAGGTAAGCGGTTTTCAACGCCTCGACTTCGAGTTTTTTGAGCTCGATGGAGCGCGGGATATCGACTTCGGCTTTTTGGAGGCTGATCGCGGTATCGCGCTCGGCATCGGCGAGGGTTTTTGCTTCACGTGGGAGGGAAACATCGAGGGTGCGCTTGTGCTCGAGGGTTTCCATGTGCAGGGCGAACTCGGCAGCAGCGACCGCATCTTGCTGGCGAATGAGGATGATTTCCTCGGTGTCTTCGGTGATATCGTCCGCCTCATACATTTTCGAGAGCTGCTTGAGCTCCTCGCGCTGGTTAGAGAGGATTTGCTCGCTGCGCTTGAGGCTTTGCCCGGCGCTTTCTTCCGCAGCTTTACGGCGGGTCTGAGTGAAGTAGGTATTTTCCTCTTTTGCGATGCCGGCGGCGCGGCGAATGGACTCAAGTTTGTTAGGCGCGGTTTCTAAGAGAAGTTTAAAATCGTGTTCGGCTTGGGCGAGAGTGAGAGTGGCGGCGGCATGGGCGCTGCGGACGTCGCTGATTTTTTTATCGATGACCTCCGGGTCGAAGCGGATCAGTAGGTCGCCTTTTGCCACTTTGTTGCCGTGATCGGCAATTTGGAGGATTTCAAAATCCGCCCATGTTAGAGGGTTGAGCTTGATTAAAACACAATCTCCACTCGGAAGAGCGGTGGCGTTGAAAATTTTCTCGATGGAAAAGGGCTTCTGTTCGACAGTAATTTCTCCGGCGTGGGATGCTGCGGCGATCAATGCGGGAATGAGATGTAAGGGAGTGATACGGGCCATGGACTGTCTTCAGTGAAGCATGCGTGTGTGGGAAATCAATCCGCAGCTTTGCCTTTCCGCGCAAGCCAGATGGGGAGAAATCGCGGCCTTTTTGCATTGGGAGAGGAAGGAACGGTAAATTCAGCGACATCAAAACCCGAACCTTGGAGACGACGCGTGAGAGTGGGGACATGACGGGACCCCGCAATGGCGAGCAGCCCGCCTTGCTGTAAAGCCTCAAAAGCGGCGGAAACCCAGCGGCGTTCATCCACCCACGTGCGGTTACGCGGGCCGGTGGGAGAGGCATCGAGGTGGAGTAAAATGGCGTGCAGTGAGCCCTCTTGACGAATCAACGCATTGGGACTGCAATCGTTTTCTAGCAGAACACGCGCATCGGTAACCAATGGACTGTCGGGCAGAAACGCACGATGCCACTCGGGAATCGCGGCGAGAGGCTCGGCGACGATGAAATTGGCACGTTTTTGTGGGAGCTCCTTCGCGACGGCGGCAATGGCATGACCGAGCCCCAGCCCCATGAAAAAAATCTTCGGTTGTCGCGCCGGTCTAAATGGGGCGCAAGCGAGACGGGCAAGTTCTTCCTCGGCCGCGCGGGTGGCCGGCCCACAGATTTGCTGACCGTGGACGAGCAGGAAATTCCGACCATCGTGCTCTTGGAGTGCAAGGGTGTTTCCGTCCGGAAGCTGGGTTTCTGCGAGGGTGATGCGAGGTTTCATAGCGAGTGGAGCGAAAGTGCCGGGACGGGCCTTAGTGGAGGCGGGGTGAAGTTGCCAGCGGAATTGAAAAAATGGACGCCTGAACTGAAGCTGAAGGAGGATCGGGAGCGCGCGGGATGAATAAGAAAACCCCGGCCGGGTGGCCGAGGTCTTTTGGTTTTTATGATAGGTGATAGAGGCTGGAACCTTTTCTGGAAATCAAAGACTTCCCTTGAGCACGGATGATGGCTTGAAACCGACCGACTTGGAGGCGGCGATTTTCATGGCTTCCCCAGTCTTCGGGTTGCGGCCCTGGCGCGCGGCGCGCTTTTTGACTTCGAAAGTTCCGAAACCGATGATTTGGACTTTCTTGTCCTTCTTTACGCCTTTGGCGATGGAAGAGAGAACGGCTTCGAGTGCTTCGTCGGCAGCGCGCTTGGTAGCGTCTTTTCCGAGGGCGGCTTGGATGGCTTCAATGAGTTCAGCTTTATTCATGGCAGCGACGTTTGTGCGAATGCGCTAGGGGCTTGGCAAGAGAAAATCTATTGAAAACACGGGGATTTTTAAAAAGTGACAGCTTGACTTTAAGTAGCCATCGGGTGTAGCGCGCTCCGAAAATCGGAGGATGGCAATCCGTGTTAGATGCCAATATTCGTTAGATGGCATGGGCTTTGCTCTCCTGCAAATGAGAGAAGAGTCCCCCGATGAGGGGGCAGTCGCTTGGCTTCAATTCGACAGGGGAACGAAAAACTCAAAACAAGGTAAAATACCCTCTGTGATCGCAAAACTCATGCGCTAACGGTCGCTTGGAATGCGGCGGCAGACCTTTAAAATGGTGGGCTTTATTGGCCTTGTGAAATTTTTCACAAATAGATCTTGCGGAGGGTATCGGCGATCTATTAAAGACCCCGCGCCCTACGTCAGTGGGATTCTCGCATGCGATTCTTATTCTCCACATCGATTTTCTGGCTTCTTGGGATGCTCTCTACTTTCGCGGCGGAAGAGCACGGTGGGCATGAGGCGCTGCCGCTTAACGCGCAACGTCTTCACGAATCCCTGCCGATTACCAACTCGATCATTATGGTGTGGATTGCCGTCGCCGTGATCGTTTTGTTTTGCAAGATGGCCACTAAAAAAATGGCATTGGTTCCCGCCGGTCTCCAAAACTTCGCGGAGTGGGCGATTGAGTCGCTATATGACTTTTTGACCGGCCTGATGGGCAAGCATCTCGGCCAGCGGACATTCTGGTTTTTTGGGTCGATCTTTTTCTTCATCCTCGTCAGTAACTATCTGGGACTCATTCCATTTGTAGGAACGCTGACCTATGGAGGCACGCCAATCCTCCGTGGAGCGAATGCGGATATTAACATGACGGCTGCGATGGCCTCCAGCTTTGCTCTTCTTTGGTTCTACTGGGCCCTCACCGAGAATAACTTGAAAGGTTTCCTCGCGCACATCTTCGCGCCAAAGGGTAGCTTTAAAGGTCTCATGCTGGTGATGATGATTCCGATTTTCCTCTTCGTCGGCGTCCTCGAAATGGTCTCGATCGCGATCCGCCCGGTGGCACTCACCTTCCGTCTTTTCGGCAACATTTATGGTGGTGAGCAAACCATGGAATCGCTGATGAATCTGATTCCTAAGGGTCTGCAACTGTATCTTTCGTGGCTTCCGGCCTTGCCGTTCTACTTCATGGAGCTGCTCGTCGGCTTCGTCCAGGCCCTCGTTTTCACTCTTCTTTGTGCGATTTTCCTCAAGCTGATCTGCGATCACGGCGAGGAAGAACATCACTGATCCTTTCGACCGCTTGACCATGGCAAGACTGTGGAGGCGGTGGGAAACCCCAACAACATAACAACAATTAAACATGTTTACTAAAGCATTTGCAGTAGCACTCGCCGCTCTCGGTGGCGGAATCGGTATCGGTATTCTCGGCTCCAAGGCCGCAGAAGCGACTGGCCGTAACCCAGGCGCAGCGACCCCGATCCTCGTGATCGCGATTATTCTCGCGGCTCTTATTGAAGGTATCTTCATCCTCTCAGCATTCGCCGTGCCGTTCTAAGTATTACCGCCGCACGCGCTGCCTTTCAGCGTGTGTGGCATCCCTTTTTACGAAATTTTTCACGACATGATCACCTTGCTTGCCACTGCCGCCGAAAATCCTGGAGTTTTGGAAAACATCCAAAAGACCTTCGGGCTGAATATGCCATTTTTCATCGCGCAGGTGGTTAATTTCATCTTGGTGATCGTCATCCTGAAAAAATTCGCTTTCGGCCCGGTCCAAGCCATTCTCGAAGAACGTCGCAACCGCATCGCTGAGGGTGAGAACAAGCTCCAACAGATCGAAAAACAGCTCGCAGAAGCGGAAAAAACCACTGCTGAGGCGATTGCCAAAGCGAATCAAGAAGCCGTGCGCCTTATTAACGAAGCCATGCACGGCGCAACGACGCTTTCCGAGCAAAGCGCTCAAGAAGCTCTCGCACAAGCGAAGCAAATTATTTCCAAAGCTGAAGCTGCTGCCAAGGCTGACCGTGATCGTCTCAGTCTTGAATTGAAGCGTGAATTCGGGCGCCTCGTTGCTGCGACTACCACGCAGGTCACTGGCAAGATCCTCACTTCCGACGACCAGAAGCGCATCAACGAAGCTGCGCTCACCAGTGTCGAAAGCTGATAGATTCCTCGTTTTACGCCGCCATGAAAATTTCCAAAGCCGCTGCCGCCTCCGCCCGCCGACTCTTCGGGCTTTGCCAAACGGACGGCCGTCTTGAAGAGGCAAAACTGCGCACGGTGATTTCCCGTTTGATCGAAGCGAAGCCACGTGATTATCGCGCCATACTCGTCGCCATCCAACGCTTGACCCGACTCGAAATCGAGCGACGCCAAGTGACCGTGGAGAGCGCGGTGGCACTCGATTCTGCGACTCAACAACGCGTTGTCGCCGGTCTTGCGCAACAATACGGGGCGGACCTTGTGATTTCCTATCAGACCACACCCGCCCTCATCGGCGGCCTTCGCATCCGCGTTGGCAACGATGTTTTCGATGGCTCCGTCAAAGGCCGCCTCGATCGCCTTGCCGAAGCATTCTAACATTTACCTCTTGCTGAACCCCTAATCTCGATCACTCGCAAACTTTTCTTATGAGCAGCATCCTCCAGGAACTCGAACAACAAATCGCCGGAATCACTTCCTCCGTCGCAAAAACTAACGTCGGCACGGTCCGCCAAGTCGGAGACGGCGTGGCTAAAGTCGAAGGTCTCTCCGACGTGATGCTTAACGAGATGATCGAATTCGGTGGCGGTGTCACCGGAATGGCACTCAACCTCGAAGAAAGCGAAGTCGGAGTCGTGCTCCTCGGTGACTACGCCGCTGTCAAAGAAGGCGACGAATGCCGCACTACTGGCAAACTCCTCTCCGTTCCCGTGGGCGAAGCCGTCCTCGGCCGCGTGGTCAACGCCCTCGGCGCTCCGATCGACGGCAAGGGCGAGATCGCCGCCGCCGCTTTCTATCCGATGGAAAAAATCGCACCGGGCATCATCAAGCGGAAGTCCGTTTCCGTTCCCGTGCAAACCGGCATCATGTCCATCGACGCGATGATCCCCGTGGGCCGTGGCCAACGGGAGCTCATCATTGGTGACCGCTCCACCGGCAAGACCACCATCGCCGTGGACACCATTATTTCTCAAGCCCAACAGAACAAGGCTGCGGAAAATGGCAAGCTTCTCAATCACAAGCCCCTCTATTGCATCTACGTCGCCATCGGCCAGAAGCTCTCTAACGTCGCCCGGATTCAAAAGATCCTCGATGACGCCGGTGCCATGGAATACACCACGATCGTTTCCGCATCTGCTTCGGACGCCGCTGCCATGCAGTATCTCGCTCCTTACGCCGGTTGCGCCATCGCCGAATACTTCATGGATCAGGGCAAGGATTGTTTGATCGTATTCGATGACCTTTCCAAGCATGCCGTCGCCTATCGCCAAGTTTCCCTGATTCTCCGCCGCCCCTCCGGTCGCGAAGCTTATCCAGGTGACGTGTTCTATCTCCACAGCCGCTTGCTGGAGCGCTCCGCCCGTCTATCCGAAGCTGCCGGTGGTGGTTCGCTCACCGCCTTGCCGATCATCGAAACGCAGGCTGGCGACGTTTCCGCTTACATCCCGACGAACGTGATTTCCATCACCGACGGACAAATCTATCTGGAAACTGACCTTTTCTATCAAGGCATCCGCCCTGCCATTTCCGTCGGTCTCTCGGTGTCCCGTGTGGGTTCGGCTTGCCAAACGAAGACGATTAAGTCCGTTGCCGGCACCACCAAGCTTGACCTTGCTCAGTATCGCGAACTTCAAGCCTTCGCTCAGTTCGGTTCCGACCTTGATGCCTCCACCAAGAAGAAACTTGACCGCGGTGCCCGGATCGTTGAGCTCTTCAAGCAAAATCAATATAGCCCGCTCGCGATGGAGATGGAGTCCATCTATCTGTTCGCGATGCAGAACGGTTACTTCGATGATGTCGCCGTCTCCGACGTGAAACGTTTCCAAGCCGCTCTCGGTGATTTCTTCAACACCCGCAAAGGTGATCTTCTCGATAAAATCCGCAACGAAAAGCCGGATCTCAAGAAGGACAAAGAAATGGTCGAAGCCGTCAAACAAGGCGTCGAAGATTTCAAAAAGAGTTGGAAATAATCCTCCTCCTCTTCCTTGATTCTGGATTCTTGATTCTACACTCTTTATAACATGGCCAACCTCCGCGACATCCGCCGGCGCATCAAGTCGGTTAAAAACACCGCGCAGATCACTCGCGCGATGCAGCTTGTCGCTGCGGCGAAGATGAAGAAGGCGCAAGACCAGGCCATCGCCGGGCGTGCTTATTCGAAGCAACTTAACGGCGTCCTCCAAGACATCAGCGAGGGCTTTAGCGATGCGACCCATGCGCTGCTAGAAAAGCGCACTGGCAGCCGCGAGCTCATCCTTATCATTTCCACGGATAAGGGCCTCTGCGGCCCGATCAATACGAACCTCGCCCGTGCCATCCGCGCGCAATCTTCGCCGGATGCGGATTATGTTACAGTTGGCCGCAAGCTGCGCATCGCGATGGAGAAGCTGGGTCGCAAGGTGATTGCTGATTTTTCGGTGAAAGATCCGGTTCCGTTTTCGGATGCCCGTGCGATTTCCACCTTGCTCTCCCGTCAGTTCCTTGAGGGAAACTACGACAAGGTTTCCGTTGCCTACACCCGTTTCGTTAACACGCTCAGCCAAGTGCCAGAAGTCGTCCAGCTATTGCCGGTCGTGCCACCGGCGGATCATGCAGAGGCCACTGCGACGAACGATTTTCTTTTCGAGCCGTCGCCTGCCGATGTTTTGAGCGCGATTCTGCCGCTATACATTAACTTCAAAGTCTTCCAAGCACTCATGGAAGCTCGCGCATCCGAGCACTCCGCGCGGATGGTCGCCATGAAGGCCGCCACCGACAACGCGAAGAAGTTCATCAAGGAACTCACGCTCGAATACAACAAACTCCGCCAAGGTGCCATCACCTCTGAGCTTCTTGAAATTACGACGGCCATGAAGGCCATGGAATGATTCTAAGCCTGTTTTTCCAACCCACCGATCCCTGATCCATTCACATTCTCCACTTCTGTTATGAGCAACCAAGGAACCATCGTCCAGATCATCGGCGCCGTTATCGACGCTGACTTCTCTAAGGCCAGCACGCTGCCTGAGATTTATAACGCGTTGAACATTCAATACGTCCTCAATGGCGTGGATACGAAGCTCGTGCTCGAAGTCCAACAGCACCTTGGTGATGGTTGGGTGCGCGCGGTCGCCATGTCCACCACGGACGGTCTCAAGCGCGGAATGACCCTAGTCGATACGGGCAAGCCCATTTCGGTACCAGTCGGCCCACAAGTTCTCGGTCGTATTTTCAATGTCACGGGTGATCTCGTGGACGAAAATGTTCCTCTCCTAGATGCTTCGTTCCGCGCCCCGATCCATCGCCCAGCTCCCACTCTCACCGAGCAATCGGCTAACACCGAGGTTCTTCCCACAGGCATCAAAGTCATCGACCTCATCTGCCCCCTGCTCAAGGGTGGTAAAGGTGGCATGTTCGGTGGCGCCGGCGTCGGCAAGACCGTCGTGATCATGGAGCTCATCAATAACATCGCAAAAGCGCACGGGGGTTTCTCCGTCTTCGCGGGTGTCGGTGAGCGGACCCGTGAAGGAAACGACCTTTATTGGGAAATGATCGAGTCGGGCGTTATCGCCACGGAGAAGGACGAAAAGGGCCATCCGAAACTCGACGATAAGGGCAACCCGGTGCTCGCTCCAGGCTCGAAAGTTGCGCTTTGCTACGGCCAAATGAACGAGCCTCCAGGTGCCCGACTCCGCGTCGCACTCTCCGCCCTCACCATGGCCGAGCATTTCCGTGATGAAGCGAACCAAGACGTGCTGCTCTTCGTCGATAACATCTTCCGCTTCTCCCAAGCCGGTTCAGAAGTGTCCGCGCTGCTCGGCCGGACGCCGTCCGCCGTGGGATATCAGCCGACACTCTCCGAGGAAATGGCTGGTCTCCAAGAGCGGATCACTTCCACTAACAAAGGCTCCATCACCTCCATCCAGGCCGTTTACGTGCCAGCGGATGACTTGACCGACCCGGCTCCCGCTAACACCTTCGCTCACCTTGACGCGACCGTCGTTCTCGAGCGTTCGCTTGCTGAGCAGGCGCTTTTCCCGGCGGTTGATCCACTTGCCTCTACCTCAAAGGCTCTTGCTCCCGAAATCATTGGTGAGGAACATTACCGCGTGGCACGGGGCGTTCAAATGGTGCTTCAGCGCTACAAGGACCTTCAGGACATCATCGCCATTCTCGGGATGGACGAGCTTTCCGATGAAGATAAAACCAGCGTTTTCCGCGCCCGGAAAATCCAGCGTTTCCTCACCCAGCCATTCCACGTGGCCGAGGTGTTCACCAACGTTCCCGGCGTCCTCGTTTCGATCGAAGACACCGTCAAAGGATTTGCTGAAATTCTCGACGGCAAGCTCGACGACGTGCCGGAAGGGAACTTCTACATGAAGGGCGGAATCGACTCCGTGCCACGTGACTAAACTTCAAATTTGAAATTTCAAATCTCAAATCCAAAATGCCTCTTCATCTCGATATTGTCACCCCTGAGAAAAGCATTTTCTCTGGCCTTGTGGACAACGTCTATCTGCCCGGAGCGGACGGTGAGATGGGAATCTTACCCATGCACGCCGGACTCGTTACCGCGCTGCAGGCAGGGATTCTGCACTACCTGCACAACGGCCAGGAAGTGCCCCTCGCGATCGGTTCAGGCTTTGCCGAAATCACTCAAACCAAGGTGGTTGTCCTCACGGACATGGCGCTTGGCGAGGCGGAGATCGACATCGCCCGCGCCGAAGCTGGGATCAAGCGTGCGCAAGAGAAGCTGGCTTCCGTGGATCACAGTCTCGATGCCGAAGAGGTCGCCTATCTGCAAGGGAACATTGCCAAGGCCACTGCCGCGATCAGTATCAAGCGCAGAGGCCGCCACTGAGCTTCCCCGTTGATTGAATCTTCTAACACCCGCCACGGTTCATCCGCAGCGGGTGTTTTTGCGTGGTGTTCCAATGGGGAGCACGCGCGCCCACGCGTGTGGTTCTCGGCGCCCTCGCCGAGAATTGCGAGTCATCCTAAAACCCGCAGTTGGAAGGCGGAGGGGTACACAAGTTGGTCAGGTGACGGCTTACGAGGTGGTTTGGCTAGGGTCAAACAGCAGCCACGGCGGGGCTTTGCCCATGGTTAGATTCAACTGCGGCGCAGTTCGGCTCAGCCATGGCTCAAGTCGTTGGTAGGCTTGCTTAAGGAAGCTGGCAAACTTGCTGCCAACCGCCAGTTTGACGATTTTCCGCCGTCCGCTCAGCACCATTTTGGTGGGGATGAGCAGCAGTTCGTAACGACTTTTGATCGCCTTGGTTTTTGAGCACCCGCATAAATAGGCTCCACAAATTGTAAACTAACAACAGCAGGCGTGCCGAACTCTGGCTCACTGCTGCCTTTTGTGAGCAGAATCCGGCGAAGCCCCATTGGTTCTTGAGTTCGTCAAAGACGTTTTCGGCATCCGCCCGCTGACGGTAGAGTTGAACGATCTGAAACGCGTCGGCCTCTTCGGGTGTTAGATTGGTGACATACGCGCCGAAGTCTTCTTTGCACTGCCGCCAGAAGCTTCCTTGCGGACTTGCGTTGAGTGGTTTGAGCGTGCGCTCCACGATCACGCGGCGCTCGCAACTCCAGCCGGTGAGCTTGAGTTTGATTTCGGCGAGTTGCCCGAGTCCTTCGTTGGATTTGCCCTGCCAGTCGTCCCAGTGGACGGCGGCGATGGCTTTTTTGACGTTGGCGGTGAGCTTGAGTTTGAAGAGGAAGGATGGACGCTTGCCGTTGCCTTGTTCGTTTCAGGTCATGATGGCTTCCTGACCGAAGCCGATGTCGCCACGGTTGAGGCGGATACGGTGTGGCAAGGGGTAGTTTGCGGCAAGCTCGGTGATCACGCCACAGCGCTCCAGAAAGTGATCTCACGCCACCAATCCGCCATACGGCGTAAGCGCCTCGTCACTGCCGCGTAGGTGAAATTGCCCGCCCGCAGGCAGGAATTTGAAATCCAGTTGTCCTTCACCCGTTGGGTGAACCCGTGGTGCGTTGATTTTCGTTTTCAAACGCCCTTACGATAAGCACTCGCGCTTCCATACTCAATCTCAACTGCGGATTAGAGGTTTAAGGGGAGTATGTATTTGTTGCCGTAAGTTAAGGCTTTGCCTGAACCATCTTTCGTAGCGTAACCGCCCCCGGAACCCTGCGCACCACCGCCAGGTCCTTGACCTTGAGATCCAGAGGGCCCCCCATTACCTCCTGCAAAGCCGCCGGAGCCCCCATTCTGACCTAGGGCGCATGTGTCTAGCGTTCAACTAATCACACAATTCCCTTGCACCAGCCACACCACCGGCGTGTTCGCAGCGTTTGGCTTGAAGGTCACGGTGACGCCGGACGGGATGTTGACCGAGGTGTAGTGGTAGATCCCGTCCGGGTGGTCGGCCATGTCGATTTCGACACTCTGGGTGGGAATTGAAGGCGCTGTCGTGGCCGTCGCTGCCGCTGTTCACTTGGGCGGACGAACCGTTCTCGTTCTTAAGATCTAGCAGTTTACGGAATCCGGAAAATCTTTTGATTCGACGGGTCTCTTGCGAGTTGGCCGGTTTTGAATCCTTCCACGTCGATGACGTTAAAGGGCTCGTAGGGGCTGAGAACTTGATTCGGGTTCGTCGTGCGAGTGGCGGTTGGGTAGCCGCCGATCCCCGGAGGAGTGGGCGCTGGGGATCGCTCTTCGGGTGGTGCGACGTCGCTGGGTTGTCTGTAAGTGTCGACGGGAGTCGGCGGATACGGAGGGTTCGGATGAAAGCGGGCGGGCGGTAAGTCGGGTGGAATGCAAGCCACCAGCGATGAAAAACAGGTCACGACTGCGGCGATTGAAAGTTTCGACATGGGCTGTTGGGACGTGGGTTGTTGAACTTCTATTCGACTCAGGAGGATCGTGCCATGAGATGCTTTGAAAGAATCGTCAATTTGCGCGCTTTCGAGACGCTGTAGCGTTTTTTAAAGACCTCAAAATGGCCGCTCCGCATTTTTTCTAATAATACATGGTAGATTTCTCCCATGATCCGCGCCGGAACCAGAGCTTCCCGATCGGAGGCTGGTAGCGCCGCGGCAGCCTCTTTGAAATAGCCTTCTGCCCGGTCTGCCTCGAAAGCCATCAGATTCAGGAAACGCTCGTCGCGCACATGGGCGATCAGGTCCTGCTCGGTGTAGTGGAATTGTGCAAGATCTGACAGTGGCAGATAGATGCGCTGCCCGTTCGTGAGATCCTCTGCGATATCGCGCAGGATGTTCGTTAGCTGGAGTGCATGGCCGAGGGCCACCGCGTAACGCTCTGATCCGGGATCTTTGCAGCCAAAGAGTCTAATAGAAACGAGCCCTACGGCGCAGGCGACTCTCCAGATGTAGCCGGATAAATCTCGCCATGTCCCAAATCGCTGCGGATGGACATCCATCTGGCAGCCATCGATAATGGCGACTAACAAATCATTCGGAATTTGGTGGCGGTCCCTCAGGCTGGTGACTTCGCTCTGAAATTCATCGGGCGCGGCAAAACCGAAAAGTAGGCCGTTTTTCCAACTCTGCAAAAGTTCGATACGCTTTTCCGAAGACATGCCCGGATCATCTGCTAGATCATCCATCGTCCGGCAGAACGCATAGAAAATCACCATATCTTCCCGCCGTTCGCGTGGCAGGATTTTCAGGGCGAAGGCCAGATTCGACTTGGCCTTGCGGGTGATTTCCGAGGCGACTGTCACGGTATCAATGGATGAAGCCCCAATGACCAGTGGTGATGGGCCAGAGAGAAAAGAGCGCCGGGCCGACGAGGTTGTATTCCTTCACGGTGCCCCAGTAGCGCGAGTCTAGCGAGTTCCCTGTGTTATCGCCCAGTGCCGCGTATTCATTCAGTCCGGGCGGCGCCGTCGCTGATAGAGAAAGTGTCGATCCTGGCTTCGCAAGGTATTGAGGCATCAGTTTCCCGTGATGAAGAGCTTCTCGTGGATCCGCGAGCACGTAGCCAGTGGGATTGATATGGTATGGACCCTCGCCGTGGATGACACGCTGGATGCCGAATTCCTGAGCGATTTTTCCATCGACCAGAAGGTTAGGAGACTGAATGGAAAGTGTATCTCCCGGCACTCCGCAAAGGCGTTTGATATAGTGCGAGCCAGCGCCTTGTTCGCCGCTGCGCTTTTGAATTCCTTCGATGCCGATGGTGTCGAAAACGAAAACTTCGCCGCGCTTGGGATTGCGAAAATGATAGGAAAATTTATCCACTAACACGAGATCGCCGGAGTCCACTATACCTTCGCAAATCACTGTGCCTTTGGGGAGGAGTCCGCCATTTCGCCCCGCGATTTGGATAGCGCTGTTTAAACCGATTTGGGACACCGGATTCGCCGGGGCCGGCAACATGAGCGGCGGGGAATCCGTGAAATGGAGCTCTGCACGACTGAAAAAGTGCATGTATTGAGTGTCCTGGATATCCACGCGGCCATCTTTCGTGATTGCCAAATGGCGGTCCTCATCATTCACCACGCGGACGTAAGAACGGCCACGAAGGGCTTTTTCTAACATTCTTTGAGGTAGGCTCGGCCATTTTTCGATCGGCAGTGGCGTCGCGATAATGCCATTTAAAGTCGGCTGCATCGACCCCGTCGGAATGCGGAATGGCTGCAAATAATAAGCGCGAAGGCCGAGCGCGATGACGATGGCCACAAACATGACTTCGACATTTTCCTCAAGCCAACCGAGCGGCTTTTCACGCGGCAATGAGTTTTCACAAATGGCGCGAAGTTGCTTGGATGCCTCATTCACCTTTGGCAGCTCACCAGTCTTGATCGCTGCGACCAAATCCGCACGCCGCGAGTCAATCTCAACCACGCGCTCGGGATTGAGCAGGTCTCGTTTATAGTCCACAAATTTTTTGGCACCCTTGACGAGGTGCAGCGCTTCCTTTTTCCACTTCGGCGTGAACATGGCGGGAGTCTTGAGTCGGATGCGGCGGACTGCAAGGCCGGATGCAAGGACCCGGAAACCAGAATACAGAATCAAGAAGCTTGCTGGCAGTTCTTACTCTTGATTCTGGATTCTTGTCTCTTGATTCTAAAGTCTCACTTCACCCCTGACATGTGGCTGAGCAAACGCTGGTTGAACTCGTCTGCCATGTTGTAGCCGAGGCGGCGGAGCTGTTGGTCGAGCGCGGCAATGGTCACCATCCGCGCGGTATCGCGACCGGGGCCTACCGGGATTTCGACGTGGACGACCTGTTGACCAAGAATTTCATAGGTCTTCTGCTGGAGCCCGATGCGGTCCACTTCGTTCAGGTCTGCCTGAGGCTTGAGCGTGATGACGAGGTCCAGGCGTTTGTCCGGGCGAATCGAAGCGAGGCCGTAGAGGTTGGCCACGTTCACGATGCCGATGCCGCGGATTTCCATGTAGCCCCGCGAAAGGTCAGGCGCGGTGGCCACTAGATCACCACCTACGTATTTGATTCGCACCATGTCGTCGGCCACGAGCGAGGCCCCACGTTCGAGCAGGCCGATGGCGGTTTCCGATTTCCCTGAGCCGCTTTTTCCCACGATGAGAACCCCGACGCCGCGCATATCCACCATGCAGCCGTGCAAGGTGACGCTCGGGGCGAATTCATGTTCCAGCCGAATGGTGGCGGCGTTGAGGAAATTCATGGTGACTTGCGAGGTGCCGAATACCGGGATGTTGTGCTCCTTGGTGACTGCCATGAGATTGCTATCGAGCGCCGAACCGCGGGCGACGACGATGCACGGAATTTCCCGGTCACACATCCGGCGGAAACGATCCATGCGCATGACTTCCGGGAGTGTTTTGAGGTAGGAAAGCTCCGAGTTTCCGAGCACTTGAACGCGTTTTTTGGCGAAGTAGGAAAAAAATCCAGCGAGCGCAAGCCCCGGGCGGTTCATCGCCGGCTCACTGATCAGTCGGTCGAACCCGATTTTTTCGCTCAGCAAGGTCAGGCCGAGGGCGGTAGAATGGGCGTCGAAAAATTTCTCAACGGAAATGGCAGCGACGGTCTTGACGCGAGGAGGCATGGCGATGACTCAAGCAGACGAATCCCGCCACCGCACGCGTAGAATCCAAGAAAGTTGGGTGGCAGAATGGATTTCAATCGTTTCGATCTGCGCCTGAGTGGCATTTGCCAAATTCTACAGGTTGCACCCCGGAGCGAACGTGTTACAACCCCGCCGAGAACCATGCCAAACTACGATTACGAATGTCAAAAATGCGGAAAACGCTTCGAGGTGTTTCAAAGCATGAATGATGCAAAGCTCACCGACTGCCCGCTTGCGGAATGTGACGGCACGGTAAAACGTCTGCTCGGCACCGGCGGCGGAATTATTTTCAAAGGCTCCGGCTTTTATCAAACCGATTACCGCTCTTCCTCCTACCAAGCCGGAGCTAAGGCGGAAAGCAGTGCAAGCGCACCCGCCGCTCCTGCTGCCCCGGCTCCCGCCGCTGCCTCTCCAAAGTCAGCGGATTGACGCTCTGCGAAGCGACGCTTTGCAAGCAGGTCACCCCATGCTAAGCACAGCGGCCATGGCAGATCCTACAAAACCCAAATCCGGCGGCGGATGTTTTTCCGTCGTCATTGTTCTCGTTCTTTTGATCGCAGCCGGCGGCTTGGGTGCAGGAGTTTTCCTCGCGGTTCAACCCCAGGATCTATCAGATATCACGATCTCTGCTAGAACGGCACAGGTTCGCGATATGAAGGTGATTTTGAAAAACTCGATGGACCGCGGTTTTCCTGTGACGCTCACTGAGGGGGAAATTAACAATTGGTTAGGCCGCACGCTGGTGACGAAGCAGGGAGGCTTGCTCGCTTCGCAAATTTCGCTCGAACGCGTATGGGTTCGGCTCGAGGAGGGATTTGCCGAAGTGATCATGGAGCGCAAGTTCATGAATCAGCCCTTCACCGTCTCGATGTTTTTCAGAGTGGAAAAGATGGAAGGAGCCAAAGGCGTGGTCACCGAAGTGAAACTTGACGGTGGCCCCTATCATAAAGACGTGCCGAAACCTCCGCGTGGGGGACGCTTTGGCAAACTGGTGGTGCCACAGGGTTTTCTCATTCTTGTCATGCCCGCTTATGAAAAACTCGCAGCGTTGTTTCCCGAGGAAAAAAATCTAGGGATTGAGGAGATGGCTCGCATTAAAATTGAAAAAGGCCGGATGATCCTCAATTCGCGCGCACCGGCGGAGTCGGGCTCCCACCTGCCACAGGTTTTCTAACTTTTTTATGCGCACCCGCCTGCTAGTTTTGGGATGGTGTCTTACCGTCATTGCCGGCGCTGAAGAAATTCCCCGGGCAGTCCAGATCGCAGAGCCACCCGGGAAAGAGAAACCCCTCAGCTTGGAAAAGGTGATCAGCCGCTCCAAGCAATTCCGCGTGGGCGGGGGAGATGGTCTCGTGCGCGGAACCGTCGCGATTCTAGCAGAAGAAACGAAGGATGAATTATTGCGCCTCACGGAAGAAAACGACGAATGGAAAATCCCTATCACCATCGTGCTGCATGGAAAAGCTGGCGATCCCTTGCCGCCGCGCACGGTGAGCATGCAATTGTTAGTCAGTGAAGCAGGCTACGACTTGCGGATGGATGTGCACTTGTGCCGCGGCATTGAACGCGCGCGTTTCAAATATGCAGCGACTTCCGCTCTCCTTTACGAGCGCTCATTGCGCGGGCGAGCTGCCACCGACGATGAACGACCGCTCAGAGTTCCACCTTGGTTGGCGGATGGATTGCTCGAAGCGACCGATTGGAGGCTCAACCGCAGCGATCGCCGCTTGTACGAGGCGCTTTTCAAAACTGGCGGTTTGTTTAAAATCGACGATCTCATGGCAATTGACGAGAATGGTTTTGAGAATCTCGATGGTGCCACCCGTGCCGCTTTCCGCGTGTCCTCAGGGGCACTGGTCATGGCGCTCTTGGAGCAACCCCAGGGCAAACAGGGCTTTCGCGCTTTTCTATCCGATGTCGCGGGTTTTGAAGGTGAAATGCCCACGCTCCTGCGCAAGCATTTCCCCGAACTTAATCTATCAGAAACAAGTCTTGCGAAGTGGTGGGCGCTGCAGCTCGCCAGCAAGGGCGCATTGAACTTGCTGACCGATATTCTAACGATCAACCAGACTGAGGCCGCTCTCGGCGAGGCACTGCATCTGAATTTTCGCAGTGAAGAAGGCATTTTGCAGCAGAAGGAGCTCAGCGCCTGGCCGGAACTTGCAGGCTTGAAAGAGCCCGAGCGCATCGCCGCAATCCGGCTCTCTCAGGATGCGCTGGTCCGGCTCAGTTACCGGTGTTTTCCCTCTTACCGCCCGCTTTTATCAGAGTATCAGCTTTTACTAACAGCTATTGCGAAAAACAAAACCGCAGATGTTAGGGCCCGTCTCGCCGCGCTTCAAGACACCCGCACGACCATGAAGGCAAGAGCGGCCCGTGCCCGGGATTACATGGATTGGTTTGAGATTACCCGCGCCCGTGAAACCAGCGGGGTTTTCGATGACTATATGCGGCTCAAGGACCGCTTGAAAGCAAACCCCCATCAGCGCAAGGACGAACTCTCACTCTATCTGGATAAGATGGACAAGATTTTCTACCGGGAGGAAACAAAGAATCGGGCGATGCCGCCACCGTGAGTTTTCAAAACGATCGTTGTTGGAAATCTCAATCACCGCAATGCGGTGGGGGAGGTGTTAGTTTGCTTGTTTGGTTTCTCCTGTGTCCTTGGCCTCAGCGGCTTCCTTGGCTGCTTGCGCTGCCAACTTTTCCCTAACTTCATTTGAAACTTCGTTTTGCACGGCCTGTTGCGTCTTCTCTGCGAGCCGTGCTTTTTCGACCTTTAGATTTTTTTCCGCAAGTATCTGCTCCTCGGATTTTGCGGATTCTCGTGCCTCCCGTGCCTTTCTGATTTCCATGAGTTCGTTAGCCCTTTGCGCCTGTCTCGTTTCTTCTGCGAGTTTAGCCTTCTCTAATTGCTGGGTCTTTTGGGTTTTTTCGGCAAGTTTCTGCTCCTCGGATTTTTCCGCTTCTTTTGCCTCCCGCGCTTTTCTGATTTCCATGAGTTCTTTGGCCTTTTGAGCCTGCCTCAATCCTTCTGCGACTTTAGCTTTGTCCTGTTGCTCTAACTTTCCTGACGCTGCTATTTGTTCCGACTCTTTTGATACCTCTAGCAGTTCTTTGAAAACCCTTTTTTCGCATGGCAGCACCCTGTCCCATGGAAAGTCCTCCATATAAATATCAGCCTCTTCCTTACGACCAATTTTGGTGAGCGTGACTGCCCGGATCGCACGAAATGCCGGAATTTGGGAGAACCAGTCGATGGTTGTGTCACCTGTCAACTTGTCGGCCAGAGCAGTTCGTCCCTCAAGGAGTTCTGCAAGCGCAATAGGTAGTTTGAGGGATTGTGCATTGAACTTTTCGTGCAGTGGTGAAAGAACGGTCAAAAGCTGATTGGGGGTGACGCTACCCATCAAGCAAGCAAGGTAGAGATGCTGAGTGATCACATCCAGATCGCCAGGATCTGCGGTCCGATAGACAGTGAGCACTTCGAGAAGCTGGCTATCTTGTTTGTCACGGGCCAGCGTCTCAAAAACCGGAGAAATCGAGGAAAATAGAGGGAGGGGACTGGAGGAGCCTTTACGAATCGCCTTTACCCAGATGCTCACTGCATAATCGTTCATGCTTCGATTAGAGGCGTGACGTGCCAGGCGGATCAGCGAGTCGCTATCCAGGTCTTTCTCCGCGCGAATGGCTGCTTCCTGTTCGAAATTGATTTTAGCCCTTTCATCGCTCCTTTGCATGGCTAGGTAAGCTCGGTCGCACAAAATACTTGGAAGAAATGCACCTTTGGGAGGTGATGCTAACAAGTCATCCCACTCTTCTAACTTTTGTTGGTTTTCCAAAACTTTGGCCATGAGATGAAATGCACCTGAGCTTCCCTTCGGCACGAGTGGTTTAAGGAGTTCTTCCGCTCGGTCGGGGCGGTTGATAGAAACACATAAGCTGGCCAATGGAAGCGGCGCGCTCGCTGCAAGTGCGGCCGTAGTTCGAGTGAGAATGGCTTCTGCGGCTTCGGGTTTTGCCACCATTTCGCAACGGGCGAGGCGCAATTGATTTTCCAGCGAAGGCTCCTTACCAGAACCTTTTAACCACTCTCCAAGGGCAGTGAACGAATAAGGAATAAGGGCGGATTGTGGAACCTCATCCATCAGATCGATCAACAGGAGCCCATCTAACGGGGAGGACGCGATGCGGTCAAAAAGGCGAGCCTGCAGCTCTCGATAGGAATTTTCTGTACCTCGAGCTGCGAGCATTGAGAGACGAATGCGCTCCATGCGCGGGTCGATCGCCCCAGTTTGTTTTGCGAGCAAGGTTTCGATTTCGTGGTCTAGTTTTTCTGTTCCAAGGCGCTCTAACCAAGGAGACAGGAAATCAGGATCCGCTCTCTCGTTTTCCTGAATCGACGTTAGCCAGATGATACCGGCGGCTCCCATTGGGCATTCTTTTGAAATCACTTTCCAAGCGAAGACCCGGTCGGGTTTGCTTTGAGTATCCATTTCCAGAAAACCACGCGCGACGGGCAATAACAATGGATCCTTCGCACCTGCTGCCGCATGCATCAGCACGGGCATCGGCTCCGTGTTTTTGGGATCCCTGCGCAAGAGTGTAAGTGAGAGATCGCGCGCATCAGTGTCGCGTCCATCGGCAAGAGCCTTTTTTGCTGCGGTGAGATCTTGCGCGTAAGTGCGGCTCTTGGCGGCCTTGATTGCCCTGCCATAAAAAGGAATGGCCAAAACGGCCAACACGCCGACGACGATCAAGGTCTTCCACAAGAGATGGAGATCAATCCATTCATATCGAATTCGTTCCTTTAGGCTCACCTTGATGGCCAAGGAATCCCGAAGAGGCTGCTCACGTGAGAAGAATTTCATATCAATTTTTGAAGGAGGGTTGGAGAGTGGTCCATTGGATCTGAGAGAGAATATCTCGGGAAAACGATTTCCATGCGAGTTCTTCGGACGGCAAGCCAACCACCCCGCCCATCAGGACGCGGGTATGTTCTGGGTTGAACCGATGCGTGGCTGCGGCAAAACGCAACGCTCCTAAATCGAGTTGGTTAACCGCCAAGACGTTCTCTCTGAGCTTCGCACCTTGCAATCCCGAGATCCACACCGCCTTGAAGACGAAGATCGACTGCCCACCGCGGAGAGGACGAAATAGGGTGGAGTCAAACACGAACTGCTTGTCTCCCTCGCCATAGATCCGCTGTGGATAGATCTTCTCAAGCGTCATTCCGATGCTGCCCAAACATTGTTCCGGCATGTGGCGGAATGCTTCCAAGGTGTTTCGAGCGTTGGTGCGATCCCACTCGATCCAAATGAGGCGCGTGAGAGGGGTGTCGTCCCCACCTTGCTTACCAATCCATCCCCTGCTGCACGCGAGCTGGTCCTTCACTTTGTTAAACTCCTTATCTGATAGTTCGAATGTGCTGTTTTCCAGAGGCGGCCTGAAAATTGGCAGAATCAGCGATGATTCTGATAGATTGGGATTCATCCACCTGTAAGAAATGATTTCTGCTGCGAGCACTGGCAGCAGCGAAACAAGACACCAAAGGACAATTTGCCACCGTTTCATGCGCAGTCACCTCCCACTTTGTGCCGGACTAACCTAATTCCTTTGCGCTTTGCGTCTAACATAAAAGCCAGCCAAAAAACAATCCCCGTGCCGATCACAAACGCAGCGATTCCCACGGGATTATGTGCTCTTTCAAATGCGGATTCCCCTTGATTGAAGCGGATCTCCGCAAGCAGGCAGGCTCGCGCCACATTCATGACCCATGCGATCAAAAGAGCAGCACCTACCAGAGAGATCCGCCACTTCGCTTCCAGGCGCAGCCACTCACCGAAGCACAGTGACGCCATCAGAAAACTTTGTGCCGAGCGGATGCCGCTGCATCCTTCGGTTACCTCGACAATTTTACCCGCCATCTCCAGTTGATTGCCCATCACTGTGACCGCGTGCCCGAGGACTCGGAAAATCCAACTGCTGGCATCCAACACGCCGTGAGTCATACTATCTACCAGCAGCTTCTCCACCCGACCTGGAAGCCTAACGGACGTGAGCGCAAACAGCAACACAGGAACAATACGGGTAATCGCAAGATTGCCTGCCTTTTTCCACACGATGTAGCAGGTAATGATGCAAGCAATGATCGCCTGACCCCATCCCGGCCACGGCCACCCCGGATCAGTTCTTCCCATGATCCGCAACGCTACCAGTATAGCAGTTAGGAAAAGGATTCCGAGGGTGATTGCCCAGCCCGGTAAGGAAGCGTGCGGCAGGGTCTTCCACTCACGCCATTTTCGATAGAAAAACCAAACCGCCAAAGGCGGCACGTACCATCCATAGTCGTAATACTCCCCATGTAGCCAGCCGTAGCTCGCAGAGTAGAACACCTGTGCCCACAGTGCTGATATCAGCACGATCCAAGGGGTATATTGTGAAATACAGACTCGTGATGTCATAACAGCCATAGAGTGCCACCATGGCTCACCGCAGCGGTCAAAGGTGCTTGTGTGTCGTTTTCGTCACTGAGAGGCAGTGGGGGTGATCGTTGGAGTGTGGCGTTATTGTCACTCACTGCCCTTTGACTCTCGTTGATCACGCCTGCTCTACTCCGCGAGTCTTGTGCAAGGCACTGTGTAAATTGCCAAGGCGCTTTACCGAAAACACATCTATGAAATCAAAAATCAAAACATCCTTCATCGCTCTCGCGGGAGTCGGCTTCCTTGCCAATGCGGCAATGGGCTCCGTCACTTTGGAAAACGGAAGCCTCGCCCTTGCGTTCTATCAAGTAAACTCATCAAACGTAGTCCAGGCTAACACCTACATTTTTGACCTTGGTCAAATGAGCCTCTACCGTGAGAATACACTCAATAATGTCTCAATCTCCGCAGTGAATTCCAGTATCAGTAACAATATCAGTGCGGACCTCGACGCCGCATTTGGTGGTGTTAGTGGTAGCTGGGCCACCTCTGGTCTGGTGCGTTGGATGGTTATTGGCGCTGCTGAAGCTTCTCAGGGCACACTGTTAGGTGATACTGCTAGAACGTTTTATCTTTCCCAAGCCACCGACAGCACCACGCCTGCCTCGGCTTTTGGAAACGGGGGCCTGTCCACCGGTGTTCGCGCCCAAGTTGCTGGAGGAATCTCAGCGTTCGATGCCGGCGTCCTCAACTCGACCTCCGGCACTAATCCCGACGGGACAATCGTTCCCATTTCTGGCATCAAAACGATTGATGAGTATGTAAACACCCCTAACAATAGCTTTAATAAACCTTATTTCAAACAAGCTCAGGACATCACCCAAGTGCTGGGTGCTAATCCTTATGGTGCGAACGTTGTCGGTGCGTTGGACGTGTTTCGTGTGATCAATTCAACCTCCGGTGCTGATCTCACCGCCGGATTGTCGAGTGAGAATGCGGCGGTTGCTAACGGCCAGTACATCGGCACCTTCACCCTCGATCTCTCGGGTAACCTCGGAATCGGTAATATCTCCGCCGTTCCTGAACCTTCCGGTGCCTTGGCGTTAGGCATCATCGGCACCTTTGCCGGTCTCGGCTATCGCAGCCGTCGCAACAAGGCAAACGCTTGAAATCTCACCTTACTTCCAATCCATTAGATTATAAAAATATGAAAACAAAATCATTAATATTCGCCACCGGTCTCACCATGGCGCTCCTCAGCTCCGCCCATGCGGACACGACGACGATCATCAACATCACCGGTTCCACCGCAGGCCGTTCCACCATTCACTCGACTCTCATCAGCGCCACTGGCCCTCTCGGTGCCCTAAATGGCAATGTTGCTCCAAGTTTCGTGTGGTATAAGGTGGATGGTAGCACTGCTGCTGCCTCCAGCCAAGATGGTGCCATCTACAAGGCGGTGAGCGGCGTCTCGCCAAACCAGAACACGGTGTATGTCCGCACCTACTGGGCGGGTTCCGCATCCGGCGTCGAATATGTTTCCAACCAAACTCAACTCGACCGCAAATTCCTCGCAACCACCGTCACTTTTAACAACCTCCAGCTTGCTGGCACCACGGCGACCCTGACGTCATCTAACGCTCTGTCTCCTGCCAGCGCCAGCACGGTGTCAAGCTTTGGCTTCTCCGACGTAAAACAGAGTTCGACTCCGCACCAGTCCAACTCTCTCGCTGAGCAGACCGACATGTTCATCCTTCCATTCAAGTGGGTGAAAACCGCAGGTGGTGGAAATTTCGCCAACGTCACAAATATCTCCAGTCAACAGGCACGTGTGCTATACACCACCATTGGAATCCAGCCACTTTCGCTATTCACTGGCGGAACGGATATTGACGACGTTTATGCAGTCGGTCGTGATTTTGATTCCGGCACCCGGATTACTGCGGTGGCAGAAACCGGTGCGGGTGTGTTCTCAACGCTCGACCAATATCAGTTTACCGTGAATGACGTTGGTGTCACTGCCCCAACTGCAGGTTTTGCCAACGATGACACGCTCAGCAACCCTGTCGAAGTCTTCAACAGTGGTTATGCCAGCGGCGGGTCCGTTGCGAATGTTCTTGGTGCTACGGGTTACAACTGCATCGGTTATCTCGGAGCTTCGGACGCCAAGACGGCTATCGCTCAAGGTGCTATCGAGCTCACGTATAACGGTTCAGCCTTCTCGGTGGCGAATATCAAAAACGGCAAATATACCTTTTGGAGCAAGTATCAAGCTCTTCGCAAGCAGACACTCTCGGGAACGACTTCCAACATGTTTTCCAGTCTGAAGACCGCACTGATCAACCTTACCACGGACAATACTGACGGCACTCGGGTCAAGCTTACCGACATGGCCGTTGATCGCACGGCCGACGGCGGAGACGTGATTCCTAAGTGAAAATCGCCAATCCGGGTTCTACACAGGACCGGAACGATTAAAAGTGTCGGCGAGGGGTGCATCCCCTTGCCGGCTATTTTTGGCAAATGGACCCAATACTCAAACGTTTGTTGAATCAACAGAAACGATACTATTTGATCTCGGCGGTTTTTCTCTTCATGGCCGCCGGGACCTTTGTGACCAGTTGGTTCGGGAAAACCACATCGCCGCAGGAAACAAATTCGTCAGGCGAAAACCATCGTGCAGAGTCCAGAAAGAAATCTGCTCTCACCCTATCGGGCACCTCCAGGCAGAAAGCCAGTAGCGAGCAAGGTCAGGAAACTATCCGCCCACTCTACCGTGACGATCCGGCCACTTTACAAAGCCCGAATCTGGAGGTGGTAAAACGCTCATCGCTGTCCCATGTGGCTCCGGCCCGTGTTTCAATCGCAGCGGCTTTGTATGCGAGTTTACCCGAATCCGCATTTCAGAAAATGGACGCCCACGCGCAAGCGGTGATACTCGAATTGGGAGCATACGCCCAACAGGAAGCGACAGTGATCGACTCCACCCACCCATCAGAAACTTTCAACCCAACGCGGGAAAAGGAAAGGGTCACTGCCGAAGCGGATGCGTTTTTGCGGATGTCACTTGGCCATGAACGTTTCAACGAACTTTCTTCTCTGGCTGCGGCGAACCGCGATCAACAGATGTTAGAACCTACAACGTCGCTGCACTCAAGCAGCAAGTAAATCAACTACAATGCCAATTTCATTTCCCTTTCCATCATTTTCCATCAGCCCCCTATCACCCACCTAGAAATAGCCAAAAACAAACATCTATATTATGAGAAAAAAATTAAACATTCCAGCCTTGATCGCCTCAACACTCGCAGTGACATCCGCGCTGTCGCGGGCGACAGATGACTTTGCCGCAGGAGAACTCGCGTTGGTCTTTTATTCGCGTGCGTCGAATCAGGTCAGTATGGCGACCGAATACTATGTTTTCAATCTTGGCGCTGCCTCTAGCTTCAGAGAGAATTCACAGAACAACGTTGCCGTCAAAACCGTCAACGCCACCATCGCTAGCAGCAATATTGCGGCAGATCTCCAGTCGGTCTTTGGAGCGACCTGGGCGGAGGACGGACTAGTTCGCATGATAGTGGTTTCTACCATTGATGCCGCAGGCAGCCTCACAATCGGTGATCCAACCAGAACCATCTACATGTCCCGCCCCAGAACCAGCCTTAACACCAGCGACAAGGGTTCTGAGGGAGCAACTTCAATCGGGCCTTTTAGTGCGGGCCTGCGCGGACAGGTTAGTGGGTCCGTGCTCCAGTTTTTGAACGGCACCAATTCCGCCATCTCTTCCGGAGTACCGCTGCCAACATCTGGAGCAAACGTCTCTGGAGTGAGGCTAACGACGGACTACCAAAATAGCCTTGCGTTGGTATTACCATCCACAGCGACGACGACCTATTTTAAGTTAGGTGATGATCCAGGTGCGCTTCTGGGTAGCGGCACCTTGCCGGGTACGGCTGGCGTGGAAGCTGCAGTCGACGTTTTCCGGGTGCTACACAGCACCACCGGTGCGGATCTTACCTCTGGGTCCTCATCTGGTGATGCAGTTGTCGGTCAAGGACAATTTATCGGCAGCATCACCCTCAATTCAGCCGGGGATTTGAAGGTGCAAGCGGTGGGCATTCCCACGAGCAGCAACTATTATAGTTTTGCGACTGCCAATAACCTTACCGGAGGCCCGAATGCGGATTCCGATAAAGACGGTATTAACAACCTAACGGAGTATGCGCTCAACACCAATCTCTCTGGCTTCGACGGTAGCGTCGGCACCCTTAGCGTCGGCGTTCTAAGCTTTACCAAGCGCGCCGCTGCCGTGACGAATGGCGATGTGACTTATGCGATCGAAGTATCCACTGATCTTGGGGTTTCCAATCCATGGACGACGCTAACTACCGGTGTGACTAACAATTCAACGACGATCAGCGCTAGCCTCCCGACGGGTGGTCCGAAGCAATTCGCTCGACTTAAGGTCGTGAGCAGCGCGGTGGCTCCTTGATCGGAAGTCATCCATTTCATTGAAGGTTCGTGAACCCCGGCCCGTATGGCCGGGGTTTTTTGATGAAACGAGTTGCGACGAACGGCACGGAGTTAAGCTTAAATAGGACGAATGAAGAGGGGGGGTGTTAGTAAAACGAAATCTCTCTTCCTAACTCTGGGGGATTTTTGTGGTTTTCTCTCACCTCTAACGTGACGAGTCCTAACGCGCGATTGTTATATCGCAGGATTTCCTTCGGCGGCTTTCTTGTCTTTATCCTTGTCCTCCTCGTCTTCGCTGCCTCCGTAGCCGATCACCTCCACCGTGATGATGGACAAGCTACCCTCTGTCGCTTTTACTTCCTGTGAACTTTGTTTGGCAGCAGTCTCCGTGGCGGCGGATGTAGAGGCGGCGGTGCTGTTCGAGGCGCTGGTGACGGTGGACACACTGGGCGCGGAAGCGGCAGCAGGTGACCCCGTGCTGGTTCCCCCTGCGGAAATGTTTCCAGCATTTACTACGGTGACTGCGGCAACATTGATGTTACCAGTCGCGCTGATTCCCGCATCTCCTGCGTCAATCTGGCCGGTGGGGGCGATGAGGTCGATGTTCGCCGGTTTGACGCCTGCTACGGAGGCTAAGGCACCAATGCCGCCGCCGGTGGCGAGACCAGCGAGGTCCGTCTGCACGGCACCGCTCTGAGGATCGATGATCACACGAGTGGGTGGTGCGGCGGAAACTGTGCGTGAGGAAGAGCCCGCAGCGATATCGCCATTCGTGGACCAGATTACTTGGTCTCCGCCGCGAAGGGTGAAAATCCGACCGATGCCGATGTCGACATTCTTATCGGTAAAGATGGAGATTTTTCCGCCGGACTCAGTGACGATGCCGGGAGGTGTTAGTGGATTTCCAAGGGTGGTGTTAGCCAAGGTGAGCCCGCCGCCCGGGGCGATGATGCGGATGTCTCCACCGCTGCGGGTGCGGATGTCGCGACCTTGGGTGAGGATTTCACCGTCCCACGGTCCCTTGCCAAAGAGCGACTCAATCGCGGCATATCCGTTAGTATAGGTCACATCTGCGTCGCTTTTCCGGGCAGTGTGATCGCGCCCGGCATTGCGCAGAATCAGATAGAACACTTGAAGAGCGACGTCAGTTTGCTGCTCGGGTGTGAGTGCTCCGAAGTCAAGATCCGGATCGACTTCGGCCACCAGTTTCAAACCATCCGGTGTGTTAACGAAGTCCTTGATGAAGGCGCCCCATTTCAACCCGCTATCGGTGAGGCTGGTGGCGGGTCCAATGCCCGCGCCCACGGTGATATTTGCTCCTTTGAAATCCAAGTAGGGATTGCGTCCATTGCCAACGCTGGTGATACCCGATCCAGTGCCATCGGGATTACCAGCACCTAGCCCAAGATCGAGATTGCGCCCTGCAAAAACCTGAAGATTGCCAGGGCCGCTTAGCTGGACGTCACCCGCTTGCGGAGTAAGCGAGATTGCTTGATTCGTGGCGATTGAGGCGTTGGCAGTGGCTCTTGATTCTGTATTAGGGTTATAAATCACCAGGTCCCTTCCAGCGCTGACGACGCTGACGTCCCCCGATGAGAGATTCTGAATGTAGAGGGAGACGTCACCGATGTCTTGGCCAGCGATGATTTTGGATTTCTTGGGTGAGAACAATTCGATGCCCTCGATATTTCCATTCGCCGCATACAGGCGGAGTGGGTTGGCGTCGTTTATATGAAGACCGCCCGGAGTGTGCAGTTGTTGCTCGTCCTGGAGCGCCCCCGTGGTGGAGCCTGTTTCGTGAAATCTTGAGCTGATTGAATCGAGAAAACCGGCACCGAGCCCATCATTGGTGAGGATCTGGGCAGAAGTGGTTCTGCCCACGACTTGGAAATAGGAATAAGGACTAGTGATGCTCGGAAGTGAATTTGGGTCTGTATCGGATAGATTGATGGAAGATGCCACCCACCGCTGGACTCCTTCACTGCCCAAGCCCGTCGGTTGGAGTCCGATGATTGAATCCTTGGCCACGAGCTCCAACTGCCCATTGAGTGAGGGATATAATGTAATGGATCCCGCGATGTTGATGCTGCCGTCTAAGGAAGAAACGTTGAGTTTGGGAGCCATGAGGCTGGATATGGTATCAAAAGGATCCAATTTGGTCTCGGCAAGGCGTAACCAAGGTTGAAGATTCGCAGGTCTGTTTGACTTGCTAAGATCATACTGGGAGAGATACCAAGATGAAAGAATAGGCAGCTCGGTAGAGGAGTTGGATAGGGTGGAATCGGTTCTTATCGTAACCGTCCCACCTAGCGAAACAGCGTTTACATAGCTGTCATTCGCAAAGGTATTGAAATAGGTTTTATACCAGAATTTATTGTTGATTCCTTGAGGCAGCAGGAAGGTATTGACGCTAGGCCCAAGGAGCAAATCTCCGGTCGCCTGGAGATCAAAGCCTCCTTTTCCAATAACCAAAGTGGTAGGGAGCCAAGTATTCGGATCAAGGTTGATATCTGGATTCGTTAGAGATTGGAGAATACCGGGAGAGGGAGAGCGGGTGTTGTTTGTGGTGATATCATTTCCGGCGATCAGAACGCCTGTCCCACGCTCCACATAATATGTGCCCGCATCAATATTGCGGGCCGCCAAAACGATGATGTCACCGCCACCGAGCTCGACCATTTTTGAAGAATCGGGCTTACCACCGGCCATTCGCATATTGGTCGGAGCCACTGCGTCCAAATTCCTCACATCGTTGCCTGCAGATAAGAGAATGTTTCCGCCTCCAAGGGTACCAACCCCTTCGAAAAAGTTGCTATAGTCTACCCACCATGTTGTAGAGGCGTCTGGATCTGTGAGATCTTGGCTGCCCGTTCCGCCCGCCTTACCCACGCCTATTGCGCCGGATGCACCCGTGGCGGGGTCGATAGAGCCGCGGCGATATAGCCAATGATTGGGAAGTTGCCGTGAGGAATCATCGATGAGTTTGCCCCCGGTCGCAGAGTTGACGTCACGGGTCATGTGGGCGATGTCCCCGCCTGCTGTGATGGAAACATTGCCTCCTGCCATGCTATACTGGACAAAATAGCGCTGTTGGATGGCACCGAGGCTTCCCTGAACAGGGTGGCCTCCGGTGGCATTTGTGAGGTATGGAATAACAAAATCCCCAAGGGTCTGAACCTTGGTGGGCTGACTCAGTAAGGTTCCCGCCGTGTAGATAGTGGCGAACTGGTTGAGTAGGTAAGTGTTACGCGCGGAGTTAATTTCAATATCTCCCGACCCAGTGCGGATGACTTGATAGCGCCCGCTTATTGCGGAAATGGTGGTCCTACTCAGGGCGGAGGATTCTGTGGAAAGGTTGGCGGCATTTCCATAGTTTTTGCCTAGCAGGAAAGAGCCTTTGTCTAAGGTGGTAGCTGAGAGATCAAGGTCCGCTTTGGAAAGGGTGGAGCGATAACTGGCGCTGGAAAGATCCGCGCCAGATGTAAGGTGGTAGGACCAAGTTTGGGTGTTAGTCGGGAGCAGCGCGTTCGATGCCATGAGCGGCGCCAGCCATAGAGAGGATTGGCCGTTAGATGCGCTCGGGGTGACGGCGGCGAAGCCATCGCTGAGCGCATTATAAAAGACGAGGTTTCCAGCGGCGCGGAGAGTAAGCACACCGGGAGCGGACTTGGAGCCATAGCGGAAGGCTTGCAAATTCCAATCCGAAGTAGCAGTGGAGGCGGTGGTGCCCAAAGTGAGATCGCCAGTGGTGGGAGTGACGGAAACTGCGCGGTTGGTCGTGAACGTGCCGGAAGCCAAGGCGACCGAAACTCCGCCAGTACCGCTGACGTAAGAGATGCTTCCCGGAGCGTTGAGGGTCACGAAGCTACCCGCTGGAATGGAGAGATTGGTATTGGCGTTGAAGTTGGTAATATCACCGGTGCGCGAGATGATTTGTCCGGCGGCGGTGGAACGAACCTGGTTGGAAACCGTGCCATTGGGGAAGGTGATGTAGGTTCCGGCGCTCAATGCCAACGAACTGGCATTTGCAAAAGTGTTACTAGCACTATTGAGCGTAACGACCGTTCCGCGCTCCGCAATAGTGGCGCTCGAATTGGTGGCGGCGGTGGAACCTGTGGTGTAGGTGGAACCAGATACTAGGGATGTGACAATCGCGCCACCCGGGCTGCCAGAAACGGCCACGTATGTCACGGTAGCGCCGCTGTTACCGAAAAGAAGCTTGCTGCCGGCAGGGATGACGGCTGCGGTATTTGCCTCAAGAGAAGTTATCTGCCCGTTGGCGGACACAATGGTGGCTGCCACGCTAGAGCGGATGGAGTTGCCGGAACTGCCGTTTGGAAAAAGAATGCTGCCGCCAGCCGGGACGGAGAGGGTGCTGCCTGCGGAATTGAGATTCAGTTGGGTATTGGCAGCGATGGCAGTATTGATCATCTCCGCACCGGGAGCGAGGACGAGAATAGGGGACAGCTTGTCCTTTTCCGATTGGGATTGGCTAGACAGCAGGCGAGTGGTGACAGCGGCCTCGTTGGCCGATAGCGTTCCAGCGGTGCCAAGAAATATCTGGCCATCGGTCTGGACCCAACTTTGCACCGCAGCGGAAATTGTGCCGCCGTAATCCGTAAGATCGTAGAGTTTTACCCCTTCGACGAGGATACTGGAAGCACCCGTGATCGAGCTGCCGATGGCGTTGGCTGATAGATCGTTATTGGCCGCATTGCGAGGAGCACGCAGGTGGAGAGTGCCTGTGAATTTGCCTAGCGATTCGCTAGTGGCGTTCGCGGTGGCGACGGAGAGATTGATGGAGGAGCCTGCTTGAAGATCTAACACGGCGGCGCTGTTGGAAACACCGTTGCGTTGATTTCCAGCCTCAAGCGTGATGGAGCCACCTTTGCCTGCGGAGTCAAAGTTTTCGCCGGAGGCATTCAGGATGACTTTGTCCAAAAGTGTGAGGCTCCCATTCGCCTTAAGATCAATGGTGCCTCCCGTTTTGCCTGATGCGTCAACCGTGTTTGAAACCACAATGCTTCCTGAGTCGGCGGAAACCCGATAGATATGGGATTTGGCCGCGCCGTCGATATTCACATCGCCGTTGCGAATGCGATAATCGCGGGACGAGGTGAAATTGCCGATATTGAGGATGCCGTCGAGACTGGCAAGGGAACTGCCCGCGAGCGAGCCGATGTCCAGCGTGAACTTTCCTTTGTCTCCCTTGCTGCCGGCCGCGCCCGTCACATTTCCTGCCAGGCTCAAAATTCCGCCCGGGGCTTTCACCCGGATGGTTCCGGCGTTGCCTCCGCCGGGCTGGGCGGAGACATTGATGTTAGCGGCAGCAGCCATGGTTACCGAACCCGCATCTGAGTAGAGGTTGACTGTGCCGCCGCTGGTGTAACGGATGGCATCGACGAAAGTGGTGGAGGTGCCTGCCAGATTGAGGGTTGCCGATGCTGCGTCACCAATGGTTAGGTTGCCAGAAGTGGCGTGGAGCGTCAGCGTCCCGCTAGGCAGGGTGATGTCGCTGTTGACCGCGACCCGCGCCCCCTCAAGGGTGAGATCCGCACCAAAACCGCTGCTTTTAAGAGGAGATGTCGCACCTGTGGGCCGTGTTACTTCTAATAAGTCGCCCGCGGTGATGCGATACTTCGAGGCGCCCTCCCCGGAGAGGAGTGGCGAAACCAGGGTGAGATCCTCGCTGGCAGTTAGGGAACCTTCGCCAGAGAATAGGATTTTGCCGGATGCGGTGAGGGTGGAGTTGGCAAAGCCATCCAAGTGGATCGCATGAACACCGAGTGTGATGTTGTCCGCATCGAAGTTCAGGCTACCGGGGCCACCGGGGGCTATCGGGCTGCCTGCGGTCGAGTTAGCGGAATTGCCGAGAATGATGTTTTTAGCGGTGAATTTAACGGTTTCAGTTCCGGTGTTGACGCTGCGGATGGCGGCGGCTTGAAGTGAGAGACTTTCAAAATCCCGGCTGCCGACGGTTCCGTTTCCATAAACGTCGATGGTGGAGTAACTCAGCAGTGAGAGGCGCTTCGCGGAAGATTGCAGGCTAGAGAGGGCGTTTCCGGCGAGCACGAGTCCGCTGTTAGAAGCGAGGTTTCCGGGGTTGTTGAGGAGGATGCTGATTTTGCCGCTGCTGAGTGAAACATCCCCCGCTGTCAGAAGCGCTGAAGAGGCGAGGGTGGTAGCGGATGTGGAGTCCAAGACGATACTGCCTCCGAGAATCTTGACGTCTGCTAGGATATTGAGGTTCGCTAAGCTAGAGCCACTTACCCCGTACCGGGATACTCCACCCGAGGCGTTTGCACTGACGCGGACAAGCGAGCCATTACCGCTGCCCGCGATGGTTTCGTTACCAAAGATGAGTGAGTCGAGCACACTGGTCTGATTGGGATTTGTCGTAATCTTTGATTGCTCCGAGAGTGTAATTTCCCCGTTTGAAACAAGGATAATGTCGGTGCCTTCCAGTGGCGTTTCTTCGTTGTCGAGTTCCAGACGATCGGTGTTGACGGTGATTTTTGAGCCGTTTGCACCGGGTGTTCGCAAACCGCCGATGAGTAGGCTTTCCGCGCCGAAATCGTTGAGTTGGGAGACGTTTAGGACCAGTTGCCCTGCGGAGCCGCCGGTGCCGCTTTCATTGATCAAAATGTCTGAAGAGCTGTTGATGTCGATCCGGCTACCAAGACCGGTTCCGATCGGTTTGCCTTTGTCGTTGAAAATGATCCCAGGTGCGGAACTTACCCCGCCGTTCAAGGACATGCTGGTGGATGAAGTGAACGATAGGTAACCGGAATCGATGGGTAAGCGGAAGGTTGCCGCGCCGGTGGGATTACCCGCAGGTTTCAACACCGTATTTGCCAGCAGGATTTGATACTCGGAGCGTTGGCGCACAAGCTCCGAGCTAGCCACTTCGAAACGGGCGATGGTGGTGACGCCGGTGCGGTCCTGGTTGAGGTTGTTCGAGCGATAGCCGGAGACGATGCTTGATCCATCTGCTTGGGCAGAAGCGTTTACTCCAGAACCCGTCTGCGGCGTGATCAGGAACGCGCCTGGTAGCAACGCATAGCGACCAGGTAATAGAGTGTAGGTTCCAGCCGGAATTCCTGCGCTGCCGGCGAGGGTGATTTGATCACCCACTTTGAGAGTGGAGTTCGTATATCCCGGCTGGCCTTGAAGCTTGGTGGCCGATGAGTCGGAATTAAAAGGTGCGAATGGCGCATAGTCGAAACCGTAGCCGGGAATCACTGCAAACGAGCCTTCTGAGGCGAGGACGTCCTGACTCCCGCCGTTGCCGGAAATCCAACGATACGCAAAGAGATCTCCGCCGCCCCGAATGTCCACAGACGAACCTTTCTCGGTTCTCAAATCCATGGCTGCTAGATTGATCTGTTTTTCGGGAGCACCGGCGGATGTGATTTCATTGCCGGCGGGATCGATCCACGTGCTGCCGTCGAAACTGATTCCGTAAGGAAGAATTCCCGCTTGTTGGGTAATCGGGTCGATCGCGGAGACGGAGGTAACGCTGGCCGAAGACAGCGTGAGGCGAGTGGTAACAGGGGCGGGAACAGAACTTCCTGCAATCGGGTTGAGCGGTGCGGAGCCAGTGCCGTCCCAACCCAGGTTGATGGTTCCGATAGGCGCTCGTAATGACCCGCTTTGGATAATGTTAGAAGCGTAAATCGATAGGCTTCCGCCAGCGGAGAATGGCAGCGAGCGCGTCTCACCTTTGAGGATGGTCACCGAGCCAGGTCCAGACGAATGATCGTAGGCGTAAATGTTGAAATCACTCTGAGTGGTTGGATAAATCTGGCCCGCGTGGATGATCAAATCGCCAGCCATTTGCAGGGTGCCGTTGCCACGGACATCACCTTTAGCGGCGATGAGGGTCGCATTTCCAATACCTGCGAGCGAGAGGTTGCCAATGTCGATTAGATCTGCGTGAACGGTGAGTGTTCCGGTTCCGTATGAAGGGCCGAAGAAATACGGGGATAAGTTGCCGGGTATTCCCCGATTGAACAAAATCGGCGATTGCAGTGAGGGTGAGCGGAATGCTTGACCGAGTACCACATGCCCGGCGGTGAGACTCACGTTTGCATCGGAGTAAATGACGCCCCCGTCCGCGACCCTGAGACTCCCGGGAAGTGAGATTGAGACATCGCCTTCGAAGCGCACATTACCGCCAAGGGAAAGTGAGTTGAATCCTCCGTTTTCAAACCCGTCCACCGCCAGGTGGCCTAGCTGCGGTGCGATATTTCCTGCCGAATCCAGCACCGGAATGCCGACTCCGACGAGGGTGTTTGGAGTAGGTAAAGAAACCCCGTGTTGAGTCACTGCGAGGTTGGCATCAGCGGTGGTGTAAGTCGAAGTCGCAGGCACAAACTTGCCCGAGAATACGTTGAGTGTGCCCCCTATGGCAGACTTGCCGCCTGCTAACCCTCGCAGCGTGGCATCTGAGAAAACCATCTCGCTTCCTGGAAGCGTGATCGTCCCGCCGTCGGACTCGAGGGTCACGGGCACGTATTTTTTTCCTCCCAAACCGTTCAGCGCGGAGGGTTCGAGTGTTTTGTTGGCCGGTGGTAGATCCAGAATGCCTCTCGTTCCGGAAACATCCAGCACCGCACCTTTCTCCGCGACGATGTTGCCGGAGACGCTGATCGTTCCACCTGCTAGAACTTGTCCCTGGCGGAGGCCGAAAACGTTGTCGACGAGCACCACTCTCCCTGTGGTCGATAGCAGGGAATTCCCACCTAGATGAACCGTGGGTAGCGCCCGGGTCGGGAAATCGGATGCATTCACCGGATAGCTGGTAGGACCCTTTACCGAGATGCTCCCACCCGCAGCAAGAACGTCACCAAGAAGCGTAATGGTTTGGCCGCTGAAGGAAACGCTGCCGAGAGCATCTGTCCGGATGATGGAACCTCCATCCATCAAGACATCGCCTTGCGCCAGGATGCCGCCAGCAAAGGTCGCTCCAACGGCCCCGAATGATAGATTCGCGGTAGATCGCACACCCTCTTCCCGGGTAATTTCTTTCAGTCCGAAATCATCGTTCTCATCCACATTCCCTAACCAGCCATTCACGACCGGGCTGATTTCGGTACCTTGAGCGATCAGGACGCCCGGCTCGGATGTCGTCAGGCCGATTCCTACGATCGAAAAGTTTCCGAAGCCGCCGCGGCTGAAAAATTCCGGATTGATGAGCGTCACGTTCGGATTCGAGGTGCTGCCACCGATTTGGATTGCGGGAGCGGTGATCGATAGGGATCCCGCTTTGCCTCCTGATAGACCTTGGAGTTTTGCCGCCAGGTTAAGTGTCCCGCCCAGCGTCGAGCTGAAGCCAAGTTCGCGCCCAGCGGTGATGGTTAGCGATCCTCCGTTTCCGTAGCTCACCGTTCCAGTACCACTCATCAGTGCGCCACCGGATACATCCAGTAGCCCGCCTGCGGCGAGATTTGCGGAGTAGCCTTCGATTTTGATCGACCCGCCTTTCAGCAGAACCGGTGAAACTTCTGGCAGACCTTTGTTCAAGCGATCGTCCACCACCAGTCCGGCGGTGCTCAGGACTCCCTTCGATCCGAGAGAAAAGATCCCTCGCCCGGGTTGCACGACAGGAGGAGCAGTGGGTGGAATGAGCTGCAGTAAATTGATTTCGTCATAGGAGATGCCATAAGTCGAAAACGAAAGGCTCCCGCTATGGGCGATCACTGAGCCATCGACGTTGATGTTGGAGGCCCTGAAGGCGATCGAGCCGCCGGTGGGGGCCGCGAGTTTCACATCATTTGGAACGAGAATCGTGCCATCATGATTGTCCACCGTCAAATTTCCAAAGCCGCTATCCTTGAGAAGTGCGGGTGAGAGAACGACCCGGCTTTTCCTGTCGGAGTCCAGCTCTAACGGGTTTCCGTTTGAGTCGAGCGCGAACGGCTTGGCGGCTTCCTGTTCGATACCGGAGCTGAAGGTGATCAAGGGAGCTGCTGGCGAATACACCGGAACCGTCGGATAGGTGATTTCTTGAGCCTGGAATTTCAAGCTGAGGGAACTTGCCACGGGTGGGCTGGTCCGCTGGTTTTCACCGGTCACCGTGTGGCCGGTGAATCGCCCGTCCAATGCCATCGATGGAGAGGTGATGGCGAGGGTGCCTCCTGCGGCTCCTTCCGTGGATCCCGGGTCATATCGATAGCCACCGGGTGAAAGGGCGGCATGATAGATTTCGCTGACCCCGAATTTCGCATTCGTCAGCGTGGAGGTTCCGTCGTAGATCCCCTTGTAAACGACGTCTGGAGTCGCTCGGCTGATATCCACCAAGCGGCCGTCAGTCGTGAGTAACTGGCTGGTCCTGACCATGCCTCCCTCGAACTTGACCGAACCGCCGGAAACGTCGATGTTAGATTCTTTCTGCATCACCACCGAGCTGCCCGCACTCATGGAGACTGAACCACCTGCGGTAGTCAGTTGACCCACGGACCGCTTGATTAGATTCGCAAACCCGGAGATGTTTGCCAGCGGCGTGCCAACCCAGTCTTTCCCCTGATAGATGGCGGTATCCCTGATATCGACCTGGATGGATTTTCCCCGGAGATCACCTGCTCTTTGTAATGGTGAATCTGCAAGTTCCGCTCCTCGCAGATCCACCGTCACAATATTTTGGGAGACGGGTGCCGAAACATCCTTCGACCCGGAGACATCGATCAACGCGTTTTCTTCAAGGTAAATTTGTCCGCCTGATTGCACAAAGCTGGACAACGGAGGGGATGAGTCCACAAAAAGCCAGTTCCCCGCCTTCAAATCCACCAAGGCATTCGGCGCATGGATCGTGGAGTTTACGCCGATATGAATCGTCTTGCTGGTGATGCTGATTTGGGAACGCAACGCGAGTTCGGTGCCGATGGTGGTTTCCTTACTCTCATACTCGGGAAGGATGCTGATGGCACTATTATCGGCTAGATTCACCGCTCCGGTGTCTTTGAAGATGAACAAATCACCTCTGGCACTGGCGGTCGCGCGATTCGAGATCGCATTGTAATTTGATTGGATGTCGATGCGGCCGTTGAGCGCGACCGAGGTGGTGCTGGTAAGTGCGCCGGACTGGTTGACGGTTTTTCCAGCGATGGTGATGTTGCTCCTGTCGCTTTCAATGATCCCGTTGTTAGTCGTGGTTCCGGCATAGGTGCCGACGGTGCCGACATAGACATCCAGCCCGCGGAGGCTGGCGTCGGCGGTGTTGTGCGCGGCAAAGCCGACTTGGAGGCCGGAGGCGAGGATGGTCTGGCCATCCGGGGTGGAGATCGTGCCGTTGTTCGTTACATTCGCGCCGACGAGGGTGATGCGGCCACCGGTTTTGGTAGCGTCGGTGGGGCTGGTGAGTTGGGCTCCCTCTTGCACGGTGACGTCGCCATATTCGCCGGTGATCGGGTCAGGAGTGAAAGCGGGGGTGCCGTCAATGCCTGCTGGGATGGGGAGCGCCGAAAACAGGAACTGGGCGTCGGGGTTGTTGAGGAGGCCGCGCTGAATGAGGTTGGCATTGATGGGCAGCGTGGAGGCGGTGAGGCTACGGGCGTTCACTTGGCTGCTACCGCCGAAGATGATGCCGTTGGTGTTGATCAGATAGACTTGGCCGTCGGCCTGGATGTTGCCGAGGATCTGGGTGGGATTGCCGGTCGGGTCGGTGATTTTGTTGAAGGCGATCCATTTGCTAGAGTCGGCTCCGCCTTTGGATTGATCGAAGGTGAGAGTGGTTTTTTTTCCAACATTCAACGTCTGCCACTCGAGCAGGGCTTGCTGGGTGGTTTGCTTGATGGTGACCTCCGTATTACCGTCTTTGACGGTTTGGATGGGTGTGTTGGCGCCGGTCCATTTGGTCGGATCGGTGGTGGGGTTGAGGCCACCGAGTCCGAGACCGTTAGGGACAACGGGGAGATTGACTGTGAGGTTTTTGGGGGTGCTTCCGAGGTGGTTGGCGCTGCTGGCGATGGCGGCGTTGCGGGCGGAGTTTTGCATGGCCCGCAGGGCGTCGAGGGTGCGGGTGGTGCGGGCGAGGGTGTCCTTTGCGTTGGCGCGGGCGGCGTCGGTGGCGTCCGGGGTGTTTGCTCCTGCAAGGGTATTTGCACCGGGTTTGGGGCGCGCTGAGGAGGAGCCGCCGCGCAGGATGTCTCCGGCGTCGGCTTCATTGAGGCCGGTGACGAGGACGGTGAATCCGATAAAAACTGGGGCTCCATATTTGAGTGGAGTGCCAAAAATGGCGGGTGCGCGGAAGAGGTGGCGGCGAGCTTTCATGGGAAGAAAATTGGATTTTAAACGGACTACGGATCAACAAGGCGTGATCCGCCCTATTGATCCGCTGTTTTAGGGGAAAGGGATAGTGACGATTGTGTCACAATTACTGTTTGGCGGCGGGAGCAGCGATTCGGTTGTCGAGGATCTTGTCTTTGTAGCCTTGGACTTGGTTTTCAACTTTCACGCGAGTGGTGCCGATAAAGGGTTCGCGCGCACCGAGGGCCTTGCCTAACGCATATCCTTCGTATCGATCAAGAATTTCGTTAGAGATGTTGAAGAGGTTGATGTTCTTGGTTTCTCGGTCGGCGATCGTGCGTTTGAGCACGATGATTTCAGAGGCGAGCTTGGCGCGTTCGTCTTCTTTGGTGCGGGCGACTTCAGCCGCTTTCTGATAGCCCGCTTTCCATTTCTCATTGGCTTCGGTGAAAAGGACGAGGCGCTTTTCGCGTTCGGCGAGTTTGTTGTTAAGGGTGGCGATGGATTCGTCCGAGGCGACTTTGGCGGTATTGCTTTGTTTGTTGAGGGTTTCGATGCGCTTGTTGAGCGTATCGACCTTGGCAGTTAGTTCTATGTTTTTGGCTTCAGCGGCAGCTTGGGCGGCTTGGGCATTGGCGCTCTCTGTCTGGGCGGTGCGCAGTTGAAGCAGCACGCTGCGGAGCTGTTCGCGAAGCTTGATGGAGGGGTCCACGGGCTCAGCCGCACGAAGGGAGGTGAGGGTGAGGGCCGTGATGAGGAGGAATCGGAAGGATTTCATAAATAGGTTAGAACTTTGCGTTGAGGTCCACTTGGAGTGTGTCCGTGCTCAGGGGAGCGCCGATGATCTCGTCGGAGCTCATCCAGCGGAGGCCGATGCGAACGGCAGAGGACAGAGCCATATTGCCGCCGAGGGTGAAGCCTTGGACGTTGGTGCCGCCGCCGCCGAAGTCGGAGTCGGTGAAGCCGTCAACCACGGCGTCGCTCTCGACGTAGCGGTAGCCGAAGCCGGCTTGCCAATCGCCGAAGGCTTGAAGCGCGGGCTTGCCGAATTGGAGCATGAGGTTCCATGCACTGTCTCCACCTTCAAAGCCGCCAGGGGTGGTGGTGGTGCCTGCGCCGCGGTTGTTGACGGCTTTTTTGGCAATCCCGCTTTCGTCGAAGGCGAGGTTCTTGGTGGCTTCGCCTAACAGGGTGAGGCGGTAGGGGTCCCAGTGGTCGTAGTCGAGGCGACCGGTGATGGTTAGATTTCGGAACTGCGAGGCGAGGCCGTAGTATTGGTATTGATACTTGTTGCCGAAGTCGTTCGCGGCGGTGGTGTTGTCGATGTTGCGCAGGGCCATGTAGGTGTTGCCTCGCTGGGCGAAGCCGGGGCGGGTGGTGTCGGTGTTGCCGGCGTCGCTGCTTGTTAGGGGGATGAAGGGATCGGAGAGTTTTCCTTCGATCGCGTTGAAGTCGTAGTAAGCGATGGCGAGCTTGGCGGTGAGGTCGTCTGCGATTTTCCAATCGACGCCGATCTGGGCACCGGTGAGCCATTTGTCGGTGCTTTCGAATTTAGAAGGTTGATTGGTGGCGAAGTTGAAGTCGGTGTTATAGACGGGGAAATAGCCTGCGGTGAAGAACGTGCTGGCCTGATCATTGAGCTTTACCTTGCCTCGGACTGCGAGACCGTCGAAGCCGAGGTCGTCGTCCCATTGGATGTCGGTGGAGAGGAAGGGATTGTCGAAGCGACCTATCAGGAAGGTGAGTTCTTGTCCGTCGCCGAGGCGGGGGCCGGCATCATAGCTGAGGAAGGCGCGGTCGAGCCAAATGGCGTATTTGGAAAAATTCCCACCGTTCGCACCGAGTGATTGGTTAGGCGAGGTGGGTGAGTTAGACTCACCGGTCGCGAGGCGGATGCCGCCATTGAAGCCATCGCCTAACATGATTTCAGTGCCGAGTCGGACGCGGAGGCGGGTCCGAGTGCGGTCCTGATCGGTGTTGTACTGGGGGGCGAACTGGGTGTTGCTGATAGAGACGTCGTATGGCGCACCGGTGTTGATGGCATTGAAATTGGGGAAACCTCCGGTGTTGTCGTTACCGTTGGGGAAGAAGACGCTCTCGTAACGGCCGCGGATGTCGCCAAAAGGCTTGAATTTTGAGGTCCAGTCAGGGGCGGATTTGTCACTCCACTTTTCTTCTCTAGCAGCGGCCATGAGTTCCTGTTTGATTTGGTCGCGCATTTCGTTTTTGACGACTTCAGGAATATAGGTGATCCGGGTATCGTCGGCATTGAGGGCGGCAACGTCAGATTGGGCACCGGCGGTTTGTGCGGCGGTGGCGGCGTCTGACTCGGCCTGTTTGATCATTTCTGCTGCCTCGGCTTGGGTGAGAATTCCCTTTTGGACGAGGCGATTGATGAGATTGATGGTGACGTTAGTGGACGGCGTGGCGGCTGCGGTGGGGGCAGGTTTGGGCTCGGCGGGGAGGTCGGTGGCGAGGGGTGCGTCCACGGTGGGGTCGAGCGTTTCTGCTAGGTTTTTCGCGGGTTCCTGTCCTTGGAGATAGGAGATGAAGAGAAGGGGAAGCGAGACGCTCCCCCAACGGCCTGGGGCGAGACGCCCCAGCCACTTGGAGGCGGGGCGGGCGGACGATGCTGGAAATGGGCGTACGTGGGACATGAGAGAAAAGTTAGATAGTCGGCTTGCGGGCGGTGATGCGGATTTTGACGGAAGGCGGCATTTCCTTCGGGTTGGCGGCGGGCTGGGTTTGAAGGCCTAACAGGACGCGCTTGACGGCTTGATCCACTGAGGAGCCAGCGGAGCCGCCGATGACCTCGGCGCGAGTGATGCGGCCGCTCGAGTCGGGCCAGAACTCGATCTTGAGCCCGCTGGCGAGGGCACTGCGGGTGGCGGGATCGCGACGCAACGCTTCTTCGATGCTGGCTTTGGCGGATAGGGAGTAACGAGCAAAAATGTTAGATCCACCGAGGCCGCCGCGGCGCCCACCGGCGTTGCCATTGCCACCGCCGTGGGTGAGTCCCATGTCGGGGCCGTTGCCACCGGTGATGTTCGTGCCGAGGTCTTCGGACGGGGTGTCAACGGGGGCTTCCGGTGGGGTGAGATCGACGGGTTTTTCCTCGACGATCTCCTCCTTCTTGTCATCCGGCGGGGGCTCCACTTTAGGCTGCTCGATCTTCGGTGGCGGCGGCGGTGGTGGCGGCGGGAGGACGATGGTGACAGTCTGTTCTCTCGGCGCGGCCTTGCGGTGGGGCTTGGCGTCCGACCTGAGGAAGGAAACGATACCGCCGAGCACGACGATGCCTAGCAGAATACCGATGATCAGGCGGTGTTTGCTTTTCGCGACCGGGGTGGTGGTGGGTGGCGGGGACATGTTATTTGGCGGGTTGGGTGGCGAGTCCGATCTGGGTGATGCCGACGCGGCCTAACACATCAAGCACATCCATGACGCCTTGATATTGGCTGGCGCGGTCACCTCTAACAACTACGGGGACTTCGGGCGTGGCGGCCTTGAGGGCGGCGAGTTTGGTTTCAAGATCCGCGAGGGTAACGGGGAGGGTGTTGAGCCTGATTTTCCCTTCCGGATCGACGGTGATGGCCTGGGTTTTCGGCGCATCAAGCTTGGGCGATGAGGCTTTGCTGGCGCTGGGCAGGTTCACTTTCACTCCCTGCACTCCGGCAGTGGTCATGATGATGAAGATGAGCAACAACACCAGATAGAGATCCACCATCGGGGTGACGTTGATGTCATCGTAACTTTTATCGTCGGCGGAGGCCATGGGTGGGAGAAGTTAGAATCAAGAAGTGATCAGTGGGAGGGGCCGCTGTTCTGGTCGGCTTCTTGAGCGGGGCGGTAGAACTCGGCCATCTTGGCGACGAACTCGTCGATGAAGACCTGCATGAGAGCGAGTGAGTTTTTAATACGACCGTTGAGATAACTGTAGATGAAGAGCGCGGGGATGGCGACGACGAGACCCACGACGGTTGCCAAGAGTGCAGAGGCGATCCCGGGCGCGATGGAGTTGACGTTGACCTCACCGGATTTCGCGATGATGGCGAACGTGATCATAACGCCGACCACGGTTCCTAGCAGACCGACATAAGGACCGCCGGCGATGCTGATGGTGAGGTAAACAAGGCCATCGGAGAGGCGGTGGCTTTCATGAACAAGCCCGGCATCCAAACTCGCACGGATGGCTTGGATAGAACGGCCTGATAGGCCTTGGACGCGGTTATTGTCCTTATCGAGACGGTGGCGAATCTCCTCGGAGCCAATCTGATAGATATGGAAGAGAGGGGATTTTTCGATGAGTCCCTGCTCGCCCGGATCGACTTGGCCGCCAAGGCTGCTGACGTTAGAAAGGTCATCGGGGTTGAGAGCGGTGAGATCGGTGGAGAGGGATTTCCACTGGTTGAGGAATACCTTGGTGCCTTTTTCAATGGAGTTCAGATAGAGGAACTTGCGGATCGCGACGGTCCAGCCGATGACAATCATGATGGAGCAAACGCCGATGGCGATCCATCCGTCGAACATCATGTTCCCAGCAATGTCTCCGAAGAGTGAAAGGTGCTCCATGAACTTGCTCTGTTCCTTGACTCCATCGCCTTCGATGGGGCCGAGGCTGAGCGGACTCTGGGTCGTTCCTTGATTGGTGGCCGCGAGCTTAATCCAGCCGAGGGGTCTTGCGGTGTTAGAGATGTTGAGTTCGTCGATTTCGCCCGCATAGCCGGAGTCAGAGCTACTGAGGGTGATCGGTGTGTTTAGGGCGGCGAGTGCGCCGTCGATGCTGGCATATGGCGCACCATTGAGGAAAAGTTGGAGTGTCTTTCCGTCCGCGACGAATGCGAGGTGGCTCCACGTGCCCGCCGCGACCGGTGCTGCGGGCGTGCTGGATTTGGAGCCGAGTTTGATGACAGGGATGCCTTGATGGAGGAGAATTTGGAAGGCGTTCGCGCCCTCTCCCCGGCTGAAGAGAATTGCGTTAGGTTGCAGTGCGCCGGGCTTGATCCAGGTGGAGAGAGTCAAGGCTTGCGCCGCTTTCCAATCGAGGGACGTGGAAGGCTTGATGGTGACCGGCACGTTACCTAACAGGCGGAGTCCGTTGCCGATGAGGGAGCCTTCTGCCGTGGTGGCCGGAGCTTCTGCGTTGTTGCCATTTGCGGTGGAGTCGGATGGCGCGGTGCCACGTCCGGCGAAATGATAGGCGAGCACGGTTTCTGAGTCATAAGCGTCGGTGGCTTTGGGGGCGGCTTCGGTCGGTGCGGGATTGCCGAAATAGAGAAAGAAGGATTCCTTCGCGCCGGGCTTGATGTCAGAGAGCTTGACCCAGACATATCCTTCGTGGAGGAGGTTATCAAAACTCTCGATCTGATAGGCTAACTGGGTTTTTCCATCGGCGGCGATGAAGCGGAGGTCGGCGCCGTTTTCTGAGGCGGTGTCGAAGGCGAAGTTTCCATCATGCAGACGGACAAGCACGGTGGCGTTGCCGACAGGCGTGGTGGCCTCGGCGCCGGGATCGAGGGTGATCTTCGAGCGCTGGGTCCAAGCAGGGTTCCACCAAGCGTCTTTGCCTTCTTCGGCATGGGCAAAGGAGGTGAGTAGAAGGGTCGCGGACACGCAGGCGACTTGTCTGATCGTGAGAGAGTGACTCATAAATAAAATAATTGTTAGTATTAGAAATCCGCCCAGCCGCGGAAAGTGATGCGGACTTCGCCAGCGTCCGTGTCGAGTTGGTTCGTAAATGGGATGGCGGCATCCACGGAGCCGTTGTAGTGCTCCTTGATGCGGAAACGGCTGCCGAGACCCGCACTGGAGAAGTTGTATTGGGATTGTTGCGAGGGCAGGGCGTCCCAGATGCCGAGCACTCCTGCGTCTGCAAAGGCGAGGAATCTCCATTCATCGGATTTGGCGTTGGTGGTATCCGGCTTGCCAATGAGCGAGGGGCTGCGGACCTCGATTGTGCCGAAAACTCCGTTGTCGCCGAGCGCCGTTGCTTCGAGGTAGCCTCTAACGGAGCTTAGGCCGCCACCGGCAAGTTGGTCGCTGTTGATGAGCGGACGATTGGAAACCTGGCCTTGGATTTTTCCAAATAACTGAGAGCCACCCTTGAGATCGTGGGTGTGCGCCACATCACTGCGGAGAAAGACGAAATTTCCATCTGAATTGTAGCGCTTGTTCGCATAGTCCCGTTCTTTACTGCCGATGCCGCGCAGTCCGAAAGTGAGCGAATGGTTCATTTCAGTGAAGCCATGTTCGCCCATCCATGTGGCAGCATAGTTGGCACTTAGCGGATAGTATTCGATGGGTGATGAAATCGTGTCTTTACCGATGACAAGGTCTTCATCGAAGTGTTTATAATCGAAGCCGAAGTTAAAACTTTGATAGAACTTCGCGGTTGTTGGCAAATCGTAAAGCGCACGCAGCCCGACGATTTCACCGCGCCCGCCCACGGCCGCGCCACCGAGGGTGGAGACGTCGCTATTTTGTTTTGTGGCGCTAAGCATGAGGCTCACACCGTTAGAAACGCGGGCGAGATAGTAGCCTGAAAATACTTTAGCGTCATCTGGATTTTCAGGAGCGATCTGGAAACTGAGTCCGAGGGTATGGCCTTTTTGGAAAAGATTATCGTAGTTGAGCGATCCATTGAGCCGCAAGTCGGTCGTGTTAGAGCTGTAGCGGTTATTGAGTTCTAACGATCCATGAAGAGGAAGTTTGTCTTCCACGTTGAGATCCACGTCGAAGGTTCCCGGCTCGATCCCTGCGCGTAATGCGGGAGTGACACGGCGGTCGCTGAGGCCGTTAAGTCCCACAATCTCCTTGCTGACTTGATCGAAGTTCGGGACTTTGCCCTCTGCAAGCGATGGTGTCTCGCGCTTGATTTGGCTGGGGAGAAAGAATTTCGCACCGTTCACACGCAGACGGCCAATTTTTCCTTCGACGACTTCTAGCCGAATAATACCACGGCGCGGATCCTGTTGGGGGACGGAGACGGACACGGTTTGATAGCCCTTGTCGTGATAGGATTTTTCGAGGGCTGCACGCGCCTGCTCCACATCGTCTGCAGAGCGCTGGGGGCCGAGATACGGGTAAACGGCACGCTCGACATCGAGGCGGGGCAAACGTTTCGCGCCTTCGATACGGTATTCACGGATGTAAAATTTAGTAATTTCCTGTGCGGAAATGGGTCCACAATACGCCAGCCCTACAATGAGCTGTAATACGAATGAGAGTATGGAGTTTGGACGAAGCATGCCAATGCGTGGAACTCAAGATGAGGGGAGTCTCTTCCCGGCACCGATCCCGCTTCAAGGGCTCTTATGTGACCATCCTGTCACACAAATATCGTTGGTTAGGGGCTAACCCGGCGTCTGGCCCGGATTTCTGGCCAAGTTAAGAGTCATTTTCGACACATTGGCCGGTCTCAACCGCTTCTCCGCTTTCAACATGCCGCAGCCGGCGGCGACGTCGATTCCGCGGCGTTGGCGGAATGTGCAGGGAAATCCAGCGGCTTGCAGAATGCGCTGAAACTCGTGTCCGCTGCGGCTTTCAACCCCGGCGAATCCACCGGTCGGGTTAAGAGGGATGAGATTGATGTGTGCATCCATCCCTGTTAGTAACTCGGCCAAGCGCAGCGCTGTTTCAGGGGAATCGTTTTTCCCGGCTATCAAAGTCCACTCGAAGAAAATCTTTTTCCCCGTGATCTCGCCATATTTCCGGCAGGCATCCATTAACATTGCCAGCGACCAGCGCTTGCTCGCGGGCACGAGGGCCGAGCGCTCCTCTTCGGTTGACCCATGCAAACTCACTGCTAGACAATACGGCCGCTGTTCTTCCGCAAGCCTCAGAATGGCGGGGACCACACCCACGGTGCTGATCGAGATTTTCGTGGGACCAATGCCGGCACCGCGCCTATCTGAAATGGAAGCAAGCGCGTGCATCACGGAGTCATAGTTGTGCAGCGGCTCGCCCATGCCCATCAGCACCATATTGCGGAGGCGCTTGTTAGGGTGGATCGTTTTTAAAATCCGGCGGGCGTGTAAGACTTGGGCTACGATTTCCCCGGGCCGCAAATGTCGGACGAAGCCCATTTGCCCGGTCGCGCAGAACACACAGCCCATCGCGCAACCCGCTTGCGTGCTCACGCAAACGGTGTGGCGACCCTGATAGCCCATCAGAACGGTCTCGATCGTTTGCCCATCACGTAGCCGCAGGAGGAATTTTCGTGTTAGTCCATCGGAGCTGTGGATTTCATCAACGACCTCCGGTGCATCCAGAAAAAATGCTTTCCCCTCGCCCACTGATGCCGCGACCCAGCGTTTCAACGGTGGGAGAAAATTGCGTGTTGTTAGGTCAAGTGCGCCATCATGGTGCACTGTGCGCCACAGGGATTTTACATGGTGGAGGATGATGCCCTCCGCCGCCAATACCTCGACCATTTCAGGGAAACTGAAATCATGCAGAGATCGTGGGGCGGTATGACTCACGCGTGAATGCAAACCAGCAGGGGGCCGCATTCAAGCGTCATTTTAAAATGCCAGTCGCCAAATCAAACCCGAAACAGCACATGCCGTGATGACCGGGATCAGCCCGATCTTGAAACGTTGCATCGCCACGAAGGCAGCGATCCCCACAACAGCGACGAACCCATCCGCTCGTTTCGATAAATCCGGCCACAGGGCGTGCTCCGAGAATTTCACCCCGAGATTGAGGATCACGCCGACGACTGCCGCGGTGATGCCGGTGAGTGCCGCTCCGAGACGCGGCTGCGAGCGAAGTTTTTCCACATACGGAGCGCCGAGAAATACGAAGAGGAAACACGGCACAAAAGTCGCCCAAGTGGTGATCAATGCGCCGATGACCGCACCACCAAGAGGCGAGAGATTCCCCGGATGCTGCCAGCCGCCGACGAAGCCGACGAATTGTAAAACCATGATGAGCGGCCCAGGCGTGGTCTCTGCTAAGCCCAAGCCGGCCATCATCTGCGGATGTGAAAGCCAACTGTATTTCTCCACCGCCTGTTGGGCAACGTAGGGCAAAACCGCATACGCTCCGCCGAAGGTGACCATCGCCGCCTTGCTGAAAAAGACGCCTTGTTCAAACGCCGTACCATCCCATCCAAGCCACAGACCAAGCCCGAAAATCGGCACCCACCAAAGAATCAAACAGATAAATAAAATTCTAACTGATCGCTTCCAGGACGGCGCGGGCGGTGGTGGCAGGATGAGGAAACTATCTTCTGATAGATCGCCGACCGCACCGTGGCTCTTGCTTGCGGGAAACTGTAAGGGTGCCATCGTCGCACCGAACCATCCGATGGTCGCAGCGGCTGCGATGATGATCACGAACGAGAGATGGAAAAAGTAAATCGCCACAAATGACAGCGCTGCGATGGCCCACAGCATCGGGCTTTTCAGCGCTTTTTTACCGATCCGCAGCACCGCCTCCGCCACTACCGCGCTCACTGCGGGGAGCAAGCCGTAGAAAATCGCCGCCAGCCATGGCAGGTGCCCACCCGCCATATAGAGCCAGCTCAGGCCTAGCAGAATGAAGATGGATGGCAGCACAAACAGGACGCCCGCCGCCACCCCGCCGCGCCAACCGTGCAGCCGCCAACCGAGGTAAGTCGCGAGCTGTTGGGCTTCTGGACCGGGCAGAAGCATGCAAAAATTCAGCGCATGGAGAAAGTGGCTCTCGGAGATCCATCGGCGTTTTTCCACCAACTCCTTATGCATAATGGCGATCTGTCCGGCCGGTCCGCCAAAGCTGATGCAGCCGAGTTTGAGCCAGTAGCACAATGCATCGCGAAAACTCGGAAAGGTAGGAGGTCGCTCGTTCACGTTTGAGAGCGTGGGCATTTCGGCCAACGGTTTGCAATTACTACCGCAAAAACCGTGTGCGCGGAAATCCATACAAAACCCACCTTGCCATTGAGGCACCTGCTTGTTAGTGAAGCTCCCAACATGAACGAGTGGTATTACGCAAAAGACGGAAAACAAAATGGTCCCGTGGGCTTTAATCAGCTCGTGGCATTGGCTCGCAATGGTGGTCTTGATCCGGTGAAAGACCTCGTATGGAACTCGACCATGAAGGATTGGATTCCCGCCGGACAAGTGCCAGATATTTTCACGTCGCCCCCGACGCCGCAGGGTCCTGCTGGCGACGCTAATAACCCTTACGCCGCCCCCGCAAGCTCATGGAATCCTGTTGCGCAAATCACGAGCGGGCAGGCACTCGAAGAAATTATTCCAGGCAGCGAGCCTATTGACGTGATGGCCTGTGTGAAACGAGGCTTCGATCTAACGGCGAGAAACTTTGGTATGATCCTGATAGTGGGCCTCGTGTATTTCGCCGTATCGGCGATTGTTAGCTGGATGACCCATGCGGGGGATGTTGCACTCGGATTGCATCACGATTCTATCACTCACATTCAGTCGGGTGTTAGCGCAGGTTTTTCCAGGTACCAACAAACTGGCAGCCCACTGGCCTATTTCATCAAACAACTCATTTCGATTTTCCTCTCCCTTGGTGCGACACGCATCGGACTGAACTTGATTTCCGGTAAGGAAGTTTCCGTCGCCATGTTGTTCGGCGGAGGAAGGAAATTTCTCCCCGCGCTTGGGGCCACGATCCTTTACATGTTGATGGTTTCCATCGGGATGATTTTCCTAATCGTTCCCGGGATCTACCTCGCCATGCGCTACGGGCAATATCTCACGGCGATCGTGGATCGGGATCTGGGGGTCATGGACTCGTTCAAATACAGCTCGTCGATTACTACTAACAATCGCATGAATCTCTTCCTGCTTGCGCTCATGGCGATCGTCGTCATCCTCGCCGGATGCCTCGCCCTTTGCGTGGGATTATTTTTCGCCGTCCCCGTCATCTGGCTTGGCTGGCTGGTCGCCTAC
>JANYEC010000076.1 GCA_025363295.1 Akkermansiaceae bacterium | reverse complement strand
CTCCAGATATTCTTCTTTGCTTTGATGACTCATGATCCCAGATAGTGTTTTCATCCGGGTGTCATTCTTTCTGGCGCAACGACTAACTAAAGCGGATTCAGCATCCGCACGCCGGTGTCATTCTACTTGGCGCAATGCGCTGGCGTTTGCGATTTTCTAACAAATCTTTGCGAATGGGGTCCTGGCGACTGAAACTCGTGGTGTGAAAACATTTTGTCCCGAGTGCAAAAATAGTTTAACCGGGCCCAAGTCCGCGCTGGGAACTCGAGTCAACTGTCCAGAGTGCCAGCATTCATTCTTCTGGACGGACCGCTGGCACGCAGGAGAATCGTTCGTGGTGTATGACCTTGAAACGACTGGGCTCGATCCTGAGAATGACGAGTTCATCCAGATTGCTGCCATGCGGTTCACGGCTGGTGCGCTTTGTCCTAACGAAACATTCACGGCGTTTGCGAAACCGCGGCGACCGATCTCTGCGTTTATTGAGAGTTATACTGGCGTCGGCAACCGCCACGTCCAACATGCTAACAGGCCAGAGATCGTGTTATGCGAATTTGCGGCTTGGTCAGGGGACGCGACTTTGATTGCGCACAATGGCTTGCGTTTTGATAGTAAATTTCTAGCAGCTACTTGTCGCCGTCATGGTCTGTCGATGCGGGAGGTGCACAGCATTGATTCCATTCACATGTCTAAAATGCTCTTCGGGAAAGTGCGGGGCACCGGGCATTCGCTTGATCACTTGATATCGAGATTGCGGATTGATTCGCAAAACATCCGCCGTCACGATGCGCGAGGGGATGTCGAAATTCTTGGACGCGCAGTGGCCAGCATGTGGCAGCGCTTGCAGCTGGATCATTCGTTCAACGGGGTGCCACGACACCTTGCTTGCCTTCCGGTTTAGGCCCTCTGCAAAAAGTATATTCCAGTATTTTGCTAGAATCGGCATTGCTAGGAAACGGGTTCATCAGGAAAGCGAAATGTTGAGCGCAGAGGCAGGAGAGGGAGTCGCAGAGATTGGGAATCCCTTGCCTTCGCCTCCGCGTTTTTGTTAGGAAATGCTTTTGGCAAAATGCCTAGTCGCATCAGGGCACAAAAAACCCGGCAGCCTGCGAAGGCTTGCCGGGTTTTTGAAGACTTGATTACTTGGTGGCTGAAACAGCAGGCGTCATCTTGGCTGGCGCTGCGCTAGGGCAGCAGGAAGCGGCAAGGAATGAGGCGGCAGCTGCAACGATGAGGAATTTAACAAATTTCATAGTAATTTTAGGTTAGGTGCTTGTTGTTTTTTCACGCTGCGTGACTTACGCGATGTGACGGCGTCAACCTAGTGAAAATCAAAACGCTGGCAAGTATTGATTCTAAGTGATTCCTGTAAGATAAAACTCTAGTATCAACGCGATCCTGCGATCGAACGAGCGGCTGAAGAAACAGACTGCTGGGCACGCAATCGTTACGCCGCATCCTCGTCCGCTCGTTTCCGGCGGATGATGGGCTGCTTCTCACCGAGCACGACCTGACGATTGATCGTTACGGTATCGATATCTTCGCGAGAAGGGATATCGAACATCACCTCCAACATCATTTTCTCGAAAATGGATCGCAAGGCACGGGCACCCGTGCCACGGCGCACCGCTTCTTCGGCAAGCGCCCGCAAGGCATCGCGTTGGACGCGGAGTTTCACGCCGTTCATGGCGAGCTGCTTGCTGTATTGTTTGACTAGAGCGTTTTTTGGATCGGTGAGGATCGACATCAGCTCGTCTTCGGTGAGCTTGCGCAGCGAAGAAATCACAGGGATGCGGCCGATGAACTCGGGTATCAACCCGAAATGAAGCAAGTCTTCGGGTTGGACTTTTTCGAGCACGTTGACGCTAGGATCATCGAGGTTTTCCTTATGCGATTCCGAGTGAAACCCGAGTGTGTTGCTTCCGAGGCGGCGCTTCACCATGTCGTCGAGGCCGACGAATGCTCCGCCGACGATGAAAAGGATTTTCTCGGTGTTGACTTGAATGTATTCTTGCTGCGGATGCTTGCGGCCACCTTGCGGCGGGACGTTGCATATCGTTCCTTCGAGAATTTTGAGTAAAGCCTGTTGCACGCCTTCTCCCGAAACATCGCGGGTAATCGAAACATTTTCAGTCTTGCGGCCGATCTTGTCGATTTCGTCCACGTAGATGATACCTCGTTCGGCGCGCGCGACATCAAAGTCCGAGGCTTGGAGTAAGCGGAGAATAATATTTTCCACGTCTTCCCCGACATAACCGGCTTCGGTTAGAGTCGTGGCGTCCACAATGCAGAACGGCACATCGAGCACCCGTGCGAGAGTGCGAGCGAGTAAAGTTTTCCCAGACCCGGTTGGACCGAGCAGCATAATGTTAGACTTTTCAATTTCCACATCCTTGAACTCTTCGCCCAGCTTCGCTTGATCTTGACGGAGGCGTTGGTAGTGATTGTAAACGGCAACGGATAGAACCTTTTTGGCGTTTTCCTGGCCGATCACATGCTCGTTGAGCTTGGCAAGAATCGTGGCGGGTACGGGGATCTTGAAGCCCGGCTTCTCTGCGGGAGTTTTCCCCTTGGAAGGTGCACCACCCAATTCCTTTTCCAAAATGTTCGAACAAACCTCGATGCATTCGTTACAAATATAAACACCGGGACCGGCGATCAGTTTTTTGACCTCCGAGTGGCTCTTTCCGCAGAAAGAGCACATCGTTAGATTAGAAGCGCGAGCCATTGGGGAAATTATAAGGAATCAATCAGGAAAATTCAAGGCGGAAGAAGGCGAGGGGAGGCGACTTTATGGCGCGTCTTTCGGCTCTTTGATCGCAGCGACGACCGCATCCGGCAGTTGCTTGCGACTTTCTAGTACTTTATCCACCAGACCGTATGCGACGGCGACCTCGGCAGGCATGTAGTTATCCCGATCCGAATCGCGTTCGACCTCTTCGATGGTCTTGCCGGTGTGAAAGGCAATGATTCCATTGAGGCGTTTTTTCAGATTGAACATGAAGCCAATCGTCCGTTCCACGTCGGAAGCCGTCCCTTGGGCACCGCCGGAAACCTGATGGATCATGACGTGCGAGTTCGGCAGGCAGTAGCGTTTGCCCTTGGTGCCAGCGGTGAGCAGAACCGAGCCCATGGATGCAGCGATTCCGATGCAGTAGGTATTCACATCGCAGGTGAGGAACTGCATGGTATCATAAATGGCGAGGCCGGCAGTCACCGAGCCACCGGGCGAGTTGATATAAATGTGGATGTCCTTCTTCGGGTCCTGCATTTGTAGGAAGAGAAGCTGGGCAATTACCGAGTTGGCCACATAGTCATCGATGCCGACACCGATGAAAATAATGCGGTCCTTGAGGAGCCGTGAGTAGATATCGAACGAGCGCTCGCCGCGTCCGTCCTGCTCCACGACCATTGGCACGTAGTAGCTGTTTCGCGGGGAAGGTGAACTCATGTTAGGTGATTGAAAGTTAGTCATCGAGTGTTGTTTCAGTTGATTCTGTAACGTTCGCGTGCTCCACCAGGAAGTCAATGGTCTTACCAATGGCCATGGAACTGCGGATGTTAGGGATCCGGTTAGCGCGTTGCATATCCTTGATGAATTTTTTCGGAGCGACCTTGCGAGAGTTGGCGATTTGCACGAGGTGGTTGACGAGATCGGCGTCCGTGACTCCGATTTTTTCGACCCTTGCGATTTCCTGAAGGATAAAATTGGTGCGAAGGTTAGAGACGGCTTGGCTGCCAGCGTTGGCGAAAATTTCCGATTGTTGGGATTCGATTTCTCCTTCGCTCATGCCGGACTGGACACCGCGTTTCACCATGGCATCCGCTTGGCTTTGCGTTTCTTGGGTGACAAGTTCTTCGGGGAGTTCGAAATCTACCTGCGCGTTGAAATGAGCGACGATCTGATTGACCTTCATGTCGTCGATTTTGCGCTTGCGCTCACCGGCCATGTTTTCACGGATGATCTCTTTGATTTCCTCCATCGTTTTACCCGGAGCGAGGCGGTTCGCCATTTCATCATCGAGAGCGGGGAGCACGGCGGTTTTGAGCTCCTTAACCGTGGTTTGAAAGGTGATTTCCTGATTGCGAAGGCCTTCGACTGGAAAATCATCCGGCAGAGTCACGGTGATCTCGCGGGAGTCGCCGTTGTTCATACCGACGAGCTGGGGAGTGAAGCCTGGTAGAAACGCCTTTTCGTCCAAGCGGACCCAGAATCCCTCGCGACCTGATAGATAACCGGCGGACTTGCCGAGGAATTCTTCGGTTGGCTTGCCGTCCACAGTGGAGGTGTAGTCGATCACGGCGAAGTCACCCATTTCCGCAGCGCGGCCTTCGATGTCGCTGAAGTCGGCGAAACGTTCCTGAAGAGCGGTGAGCTGGGCTTCGATTTCCTCATCCGGCACGGCAAGAGGTGGCACAGTGACGTTGACGCCTTTGTAGTCAGGGAGCTTCACTTCCGGAGCGAGCGTCAGTTTCGAAACAAAAGTGATATTACCGTTAGGAAGCGTGGTGACGTCTTCTGGCACGCCGAAATCTAGCACATTGAGCGATTCCTGTTTCATCGCCTCGTCGTAAGCTTCATTGAATAGGACTCCGTTGAGTTCTTCAGTGATTTCCTTTTCGAAACGCTTTTCGACAATCGCGCGTGGTGCCTTACCGGGACGAAAGCCTTGGACGCGAGCCTTGCTGGCGTAGCCTTTGACGATTTGGTCGCGCTGGCCATTGACTTTTTCGGCTGGAATTTCCACGCGAAGGGTGGCGACGCACTTTGGCTGCTTTTCGACAACAATGTTCATATTAAATGGGACCGACTTAAGCGTCGGGCAGGCAACCTAGATGAAACCCATGGCGCTTGTCAAATGACGCTTGAATATAATCAGCGAGCCTACGCTTCCGTGGTCCCCGCCCAATACCAAAGTCCCGGATCGAGCTCGAATCGCGCGGCTTTGGCGAGTGCTGTCGCATCGGCGCCTTCCGTTAGGACTGCAAAAACAGCGGACCCGGAGCCACTCATCAGGGCGGCCGAGGTTTCGCGCCGGGCGAGCAACCATTGTTTCAACTCGGCAAGAAACAGATGCTTTTGAAAAACCGGACGCTCCAGATCATTCCCTAGCGAAATTCCGGAAATCCTTTGTTCGGCGTAGGAAATCCCTGAGAGCTCGCGCGAGTTTTTCCAACGTCCATAAGCATCCGGCGTCGGCACCGCGAAGGATGGCTTGAGCAGAAGAATGTGCAGCGCGGGAGGCGAGGAGACTTGCTCAATGATCTCCCCTCGCCCGGTGCAGCGGGCTGCGCCGGACACGAGAAAAAATGGAATATCGGAGCCCAGATTCGCCGCGATTTCCTTGAGTGAATCCACCGCCAGAGCATGGCCATGGAGCTGGTTGAGCCCGTGCAATGTGGCTGCCGCATCACTGCTGCCGCCACCAAGACCCGCGCCGTGAGGGATGACTTTGGTGAGCGAAATGGAATACTTGCAGGGAATTCCGGTGGCCGCTTCGTAAGCCCTAACGGCTTTCACCACCAAGTTGCTCTCATCGCTCGGCACGCTGGGATCATCACAGGTAAAGGAAAAATCGTCACCTCCGCGAAACTCAATCCGGTCGGCCAAACCCGGGAGCTTCACCATCAAGGTATCAATTTCATGAAACCCATCCTCGCGTCTTCCTAACACGCGGAGTGAGAGGTTCAGCTTGGCAGGGGCGTGCAATGTGAGGTGGCTCATACCTTGAAATCGCGGACGATCAGCGCCATCATACGCCCGGTTTTTCCTAACTCGCGGCGGTAGCTGTAATGGCGCTGCAAATCACACGCTGTATTCAGCCCACAATCGAGAAAATTCCCCACGCCTGACGCTTTCGCCTGATCCGCGATTTGCCCCGCGAAATCAATCTCGTAATCCGGCACTCGGATGCAGGGACCGAGCGTAGCGACCACATCGTCCGGGCGAGTGCCGAAATTTCGCCCCATCTCACCCAGTGCGGCTTGAAAAATGTTCCCTTCAGTGCCTTTCCGCCCGGAATGCAACAGCCCGATGGCACCGGTTCGCCGATCCGCCAACCAGATCGGCCCGCAATCGGCAACGTAAATGGCAAGCACCAACCCAGGTTCGCAGGTAATCAGCCCATCGCAACTCGGTACCACGGGCATGCCATCCGGTGCCATGTTTTGTGGGGCGCCTGGAACCTTCACGACCGCAGTCCCGTGAACTTGCTCCGCCCGCCACCATTCAGCAGAGGGCCCGGCAAAGTCGGAAACTGCGGCGGTATGATGCGCCCGCAAAAGGTTCATGGCTTCATCCCGGTCGCCATGGATGGGCAAATCCGGAATCCGCCCGACCCACGCGGCGCGGACACCGGGGATCGCATTCAGGCTGTCTAAAAAGGGGAACGCCTCCGTCACCCGGGAACGGTAACGGAGGCGCTTAGGATTCGCCAAGCTGGATTATAAGGTCAGAAGCAAATTCCGGGGTTCAAGCGATGGCGCGGCCAGCGATGGCGCGTCTCGTGTGCTCCACAGTCTCCGCTTGGTCTTCATCCATTCCTGCAAGAATGCCTACCAGATCGTTTGCAATCTCTTTACGCATCTTCGAAACAAGTTCGATTCCTTTTGCGGTGATGCGCACCATGATTTTGCGGCGATCGTCTGCGGCGTGCATACGCTCAACGTACGACAGTTTCTCCAATCGATCGACTAAGCCGGTGGCAGCGGCGGTCGAGTGGCCCATCTTTTTCGCAATATCGGACATCGTGAGATAATCTTCGCTGGATAAATAGGTGAGGAGGAAGAACTGCGGAAACGAGATGTTCCCTTTGTTGAGTTCTGATGACAGGTTTAGGATGCAACTCCGCTGTGTAAACAGGACGAAGTCAGCAAGACGGTCCGCATCGGCTTTCGCCGAAGCGCCCGAGGCGTTCATTGTTTTCATTATGGCTGGTTGTAGTGTTCATGTTTTGGGACATGTAAGGGGGCACAGCCATTGCGAAAGAGAAGCTACCCGGTTTCCCAGATAGTAATCAACTCCAAAATTAAATTTTTACGGCTGTGCCTGATTTCTCAAGCGGGACTTTTTTAAAATACATAAAGGTGAGAGGTTTTGGAAGCAAAGAATTCACGAAAAGTTAATTATTTTTTTGAACGTTTTCAGTTTCTGTTTTCTGTTGATTCTGAGGAGACTCGGAACTTGTAGACGCGGTTGGAGGCTTGGGCAGGTGTTGCGAATAGACTCCGTCTCCCACTTCAATTTGGCCAGATTGCAAATCGGCAGCGGCAAATTCACCCATTGATTCACCGGTCACCCGCAGGTTGGCTGATCTTTCGTCGGGTCCTCTTGTGGTAAGAACTGTCCCGACCTCGACAGTCCACTTGCCATAACTTTGAATCAACACGAAGCGTTTGTCCGCTGGGATGGAGGCAATTCTCCCCACGATTTTCGGGGCTTCGGGCTTCGGCTTGGCGCTTGTTTCAGGTTTTTGCTCCTTCTTCGCCGGTTTAGTCGCAGCGCAGGCGCCCAAGCCCAGACATGCGGATGCGATCAGAAAAGCGGTGATACTTAATTTCATGAGCGGAACTTGCTCTCGTTTGTCACCGATGGGAATAAGGATTTTAGCCCGGTAATAAACGGATCTCATCGGCCTGAATCAAGCGTTCCAGCCCGGATTCCGTGCGCAGCAAGAGTTCGCCACCCGGAGCAAGGCCTTCAACGATTCCGGACTTCGGCCCGCACGAGGTGATCAGTGAAACCCGGTTGCCGGTCAGCACACAGCGTTGCCTCACGGCCGAAATCAGATCTTCGAATGAATTACCGATTTGATTTCGCCGCACGGAAAACTGGCGGATGATCGCCGCAAGCACCTCGGGAAGTGAAAGCTCCCGGCCTCCCTCGATGTGGAGCGAGGTCGCAATTTCCGCCACTTCAATAGGGAATTGGGTCGTGTTCACATTGATTCCGATCCCGACAATCGCAAAACCCGCCCCGGCCTCGACCAAAATGCCTGCCACTTTCAGATGGCGAATCCACACATCGTTCGGCCACTTGATGCCCGCCTGTAAACCGAAAGATTCCACGGCCTCTGCAGCCGCCAAGCCTGCGGCAAGGGCCAGTCTCGGCCACAGGGCTTTGGGCTCCTCGGGGCGCACCAGAATCGAAAATGCGAGCGATTCACCGTGCGGAGAAAACCAAGCAGCGCCTCTCCGTCCTCGCCCTGCGGTTTGGCGTTCGGCTAACAGAATTAAACCGTCGGCTGCCCCCGCTTGGGCCAATTCGCGGATCTCATCATTCGTCGAGGTTACCGTTTCGCGGATCAGCACCCGGAACGGTTCAGGCAGTCCCTCCGAAATGCTGGTGAAATCGGCTGCCATCCATTCAACTTTCCAGCGGTGTGAAATCCAAACCGATGTCCAGCGCCGGAGCCGAGTGGGTGAGTGCTCCGACGGAAATGAAATCCACGCCCGTTTTTGCAATCTCCCTGAGTGTTTCAAGTGTCACTCCACCACTCGCCTCAAGCTGCGGTTTGCCGCGATCACCACGGGCGGCGACGGCTTCACGAAGTTCTTCCAGACTCATGTTATCTAGCAGGATATAATCCACCCCTTCAATTTCCAAAAACGTGCGGACTTGATCGAGGTGATCCGCCTCTAGCTCCACCTCTACCCCTGGCCTTTCCGAGTGAAGCTTTTCGATGGCATTCCGAATCGTCCCGGCATCGCCCTCGGCTACGAGGTGGTTGTCCTTCACCATCGCTCGGTCGTAAAGTCCGATTCGGTGATTGGTCCCACCACCGTCTGCAACGGCTTTTTTCTCCAACAGCCGATAGCCGGGAGTGGTTTTGCGAGTGTCAAGAATCTGCGCCCGTGTCTCTCTAATCGTTTCTACGTAGCGTGCCGTCAGCGTGGCCATACCACTCAGTCGTTGCAGGAAATTGAGCGCAGTGCGCTCGGCTGTTAGAATAGAGCGAGCCGAGCCTTCGACACGGATCAGCAAGGCTCCGCCACTCACCTTGCTTCCATCAGGGATGAGAACCTCCACGTCCAAAGCGGCATCGACCGCCACAAAAACACGCGCTGCGATTTCCACACCGGAAATCACCCCCTCCTCGCGCACTACCATAAACGCACAAGCACGGCGTTCTTTCGGAATGAAAAACTGCGAAGTCACATCGCCGTCGCCGATATCCTCGGCGAGGGCCATTTTAATGAGAGCATCCGAGTGGTCTTGCATTCGCGGTCAGTGGGAAAAATAAAAAACTAGCGAGCTGCGGCTGCGGCTTCGATTGCTTCCCGAGTGATGCGCGTAATTTCGGCCCATTTGCCATCGTTCACGAGTTGCTTGTCCACCATCCATGATCCTCCGATGGCGGCGACGATGGGAAGTTTCAGATAGCTCGCGAGATTGGCTGAGGTGATGCCACCCGTGGGGATAAATTTCACGCCAGTGTGGCCGTAGGGACCAGCGAGGGATTTCAGCATATTCGTGCCGCCCGCTGCTTCGGCGGGGAAAAATTTCAGCAGCTTGCAGCCAAGCAAAAGCGCGAGTTCCACATCGCTGGGGGTCATCACGCCGGGCGAAAATTGCAGGCCAATTTCTCTAGCAGCGGAAATAATGTTAGGATTAAGTCCCGGTGCGAGGCCGAAGGTGGCCCCGGCGTCCCTGGCGCGTTGGACTTGTTCCTTTTCTAGCAGTGTCCCAGCACCTAGCAGAATTTCCGGGAAACGTGCGGAAATGCGCCTGATCGATTCCTCGGCTGCGGCAGTACGGAATGTGATTTCCATGATGTCGAGGCCACCTGCGAGCAGGGCTTCAGCGAGGGGTTCGGCGGATTCAACGTGGTCAAGGACCACGACGGGGACAATGCGTTTGGCGAGGATGCGGTCGATCATAGATGAGTGGGTGGGATGGCAGCGACTTTGAAACACATGGGACGAATGGCAAAGCAAATGCTGGAAGAATTATCTAAACTCCGGATGGGCGATGTAATCACTCTCCCGCAGCACGATTTCCTTTTTCTTTTTGAGAAGCTGCCAGCATTCGTAAACCGTGCCCAGCACGATCAAGGAGACGAAGATGAGAAACGTGGACGTGACGACCACATCGACGCGGGCGTTGAAGAGCGAGGTTTTCGCCATGGCCAGCGCCTTGCCTTCGAGTCCGCCAGCGATCTTCGCCTCCAACGTGCGGATTGCAGGGATGAACCCAGCGGCATTGGGTGAGAAAATTTTCATCCAACCCGCAGCGTAGGTGACGGCGGTAAGAAATAGCATCGGCACGACCGTCACCCAACAGTAGCGGGCCTTGCCCATTTTGATCAGCACCACGGTGCCGAGGCAGAAGGCGATGACCGCCAGCAGTTGGTTAGAAATCCCGAAAATCGGCCAGAGACTTTTCGCAATTCCTTCTGGATCGAGCGCCCCTTGATAGAGAAAGAATCCCCATGCAGAAACGAGCAGACCGGTGGCAGTGATGTTACCTAACCAAGATTTGGTGTCTTTCAGGCGCGGGGAAAATTGACCTAACAAATCTTGAAGAATGAATCGTCCCACGCGCGTGCCGGCATCTAGTGTGGTGAGGATAAACAGTGCCTCAAACATAATAGCGAAGTGATACCAAAGCGAGAGCGCGGTTTTTCCAGGAATCACTTTGGCGAACATCTGCGCCATACCGACGGCGAACGTGGGAGCTCCGCCGACCTTACCTATCATGTGAGGTTCTCCCAGATCTTTCGCGAGTTGCAGCATGTGGGCTTCGGTGATTGCGTATTCGGGCCCGATCGCATTAATTTTCGCGATTTGCGCGGTCACAGCGGCCGAATTGTTAGGGTCAATGGGGGAGTTGATAGCGAAATACTCGCCCGGATGAAGCGCGCAGGCGGCGATCACCGCCATGAGCGCGACTAACATTTCCACCACCATCGCGCCGTAGCCCACGAGGCGGATGTCCTTTTCGCGGGCCAAAAGTTTCGGCGTTGTACCAGAAGCGATGAGCGCGTGAAATCCGCTAACAGCCCCACAGGCGATGGTGATGAAAACGAACGGGAAAACCGGCCCGGGCACAACGAATCCGCCCCCAGAAACGAATGGGGTCAGCGCGGGCATGTGCAGCGGTGGATTTAAGAAAACAATGAAAACCCCCAGCACCGCCACTGTGCCCAGCTTCATGAAAGTGCTCAAATAGTCGCGCGGTGCCAGCAACATCCACACCGGCAGCACGCTGGCCGTGAAGCCGTAGATCATGATCGCCCATGCGAGCTGGGTCGATTTTAAAGTCAGCGCCGAGGTCCACGCAGGTGATAGATATTTGCCACCCACCACTGCGGCGATCAATCCGATCACCCCGAATACGGAGGCTCCCGTCACGCTAACTTTTCCACTCTTGATCATCACGCCCATGATGAAGGCCAGCGGGATGGTTGCAGCGATGGTAAAAAGGCCCCACGGGCTTTCTGCTAGAGCTTTCACCACCACCAGACCGAGCACTGCCAATAGGATGGTCATGATGGCTAACAAGCTGATCATCGCGATCAGGCCGATCACCGGGTTCAGTTCCTCTTTGAGCATTTGTCCTAACGATTTCCCATCCCGCCGCATCGATGCAAAGAGGATGACCGCATCATGCACTCCGCCGCCGAGTGTGGCACCTACCAGAATCCAAAGCGTGCCTGGCAGGTAGCCAAACTGCGCCGCTAGCACCGGCCCGACCAGCGGCCCCGGCCCGGCAATGGCCGCGAAGTGGTGGCCGAAAACTACCCACTTTGGCGTCGGCACGAAATCCTTGCCATCATCGCAAGTCACCGCAGCCGGGGCGCGATTGTCGTCGATCGTTAGCACTTTTGCCATCAGCCACGCCGAGTAAAACCGATACGCCACCGCAAACGTGCAGACCCCGGCGATCACCAGCCACAAGGCATTCACCGGTTCCCCCCGTTGGAGTGCGGCGACTGACACTGCGACCACCCCGAGCAGCGATACGGAAACCCAGATCATGACGCGGGCGATGAGTGGCATGTGTGAAGATTCGCAGGGCAAGCGCATTTCCGTCGAGCAGGATCATTCGCCAAAAATGATTCTTTGAAAAGTCACTGCAACTTGCCGACGATGGCGGAACGGGAGGGATTCGAACCCTCGGTACGGTTACCCGTACGTTCCCTTAGCAAGGGAGTGCTTTCGACCACTCAGCCACCGTTCCGGGAAGCAGGTCGAGAGGTTTGAAACATAGCATCGGCGGGACGTCAACCTTTGGCCGATGGATTCTTGGAGAAATCGTAAATCTCGTTACTTCCCGATGAGATGCGCCCCTTGCGATGGGCGGGAGGCGAAAATTTGCGGGGTGATGCCTGTGGCTTTTTCGTATTCGCTGGCGAGGGTGGTCGCGATAGCTGAGGCCTTGCGCGACTCGCAGAGAGTGACCGTGGAGCCACCGAATCCACCGCCGGTCATGCGGGCACCGATAACGCCGCCGCTGCGCCCGATTTTGCGGGCGATTTCCACCATCAAATCGAGTTCTTTGCAGGAGACCTCGAAATCATCGCGCAGGGAATCGTGGCTGGCGGCCATCAGCGGGCCTAGAGTTTCGAAGTCGTTTCTCGCAAGAGCAGCCGCGGCGGCGATAGTGCGGGAAATCTCACCGACGACATGGCGCGAGCGGCGGTTGATAGGATCACCGAGTTTTTCCCAATGCGCTTGGACATCGGCGGAACTCACATCGCGCCAAGAGGCTTTACCGAGGATGGCGAGGCCGTCTTCGGTGTGTTTGCGGCGGGCAGCATAGCCACCATCCGAGAGCTCGTGGTGGACCATTGTGTTAGAAATTAGAACGGTGAGATCCGGATTTTCAAAAGGGATAAGCTCGGGTTCTCCGGTTTGGCAGTCGATGAGAATGAGGCGATTGGGTTTTCCAAAACAGGACGCGAATTGGTCCATGATGCCGCAGGGACAATTCGCAAATTCGTGCTCGGCTTTCTGACAGAGTAGAGCCTTTTCCCGAGTGTCTAATACGGTATCTAGCAGGCCTTCGAGAAACGTGGCGGTGGCGGACTCAAGAGCGGCCGAAGAAGAAAGCCCCGCACCGCCGGGCACGGATGAGAGGATGAATGCATCGAAACCAGGGATGTTATGGCCACGATCTTGAAAACCGCGGATGACACCGCGTAGGTAGTTTGCCCACTTAGGCTCGCCGACTTCCTGCGGCAAGGTGAGGTCAAGAACGACAATTTCATCGCTCACCTCCGAGCTGATACGGGCCTGAGTGGTGCCATTGGCGCAGCCGACGATGACGACGTAGCGGTCAATTGCGAAGGGCATTACAAAGCCATCGCAATAGTCGATATGTTCGCCGATGAGATTCACGCGACCGGGAGCAGCGGCGGTGATCGTCGCAATGCCGTGGAAGCGATCCATGAAGGTGGCAGCGGCATCGGAGACGAGATCGGTGAGATCTGGGTTGAGCTGGAGCATGGATTTTTGAGGTTATCTAACTTCGACAGCAGGAGCTTGGTCTAACCGGCGACGATAGCTCTCGACCGCTTGGGTCCAAACGCTGTGCATCCCTTCATTTGGGCGAAGCCAGACCGCCCGGTGCATCATGAGCATGGCGGGGGCAAGGTAAAGCAGTTCGGAAAGTTCGTTTTTGGAAAGTCCAGCAGGGCCTTCAGTCAGACAACGTTCGGCCAACACGCTATCGGCATCCTTGAGCTCGGAATGTTCTAGCAGAGAAACGTGGACGCCATTCACGTAAGGATCGACAATGGCGGCCACGATGCCTCGGCGGGCATCCAACGAGGCATCTAACGCCGGATCAACCGCAGCGGTGGCATTGTCAGCGAGCTTGATGATTTCCGGTAGGTTGAGTTCTTCCGGAGTGGCGAGGATCTTGTGTCTGGCCAATGCCCGGCCATAGCGCGAGCGGCTGGTGATGACCGAGACGGGAGCTGATAGAACAAGGCCTAACAAAATTGGAATCATCCAAGCGGTGAAGGTGAGGCTAATTTTCAGAGCGACCACCGTCCAGACGATACCGAGAATGGTTTGCACCGCGTGAAACCGAAATGCATCGCCCCAAGAGGTGCCGTCCGTCTCGCGGTTTTGGTTTCCCCAACCTACGGCGCGTCCCATGATGATGCTGATGACCATTACGGTGTGGGCTGCCATGATACAGGGAGCGAGCAACATGGAGACTATCGTTTCTAGCAGCGCACCGATTAGAATTGGAATCGCTCCACCGAAGGAACGGCGGATGCTTGGGGTGAGAATGCCGCCGATCACTGCCAGAATTTTTGGTAGAAAGAGCAGGGCGAAAATGGCGAGCGTAAGAATGATGCTCTGCTCGATGCCATTGATGTGAAACCAACGGGCGGCATAATTTTCGAAAGGGAGTTGACTGAGCTCGCTGGTGCTGCGGTCCCAAGCAACCCAAGTGCCGAGCAGGAGGAAGAGAAACCAGATAGGACTGCCGAGGTAGGCCATGATCCCCATGAACAGATGCATTCGAACGGAAAATGGCAATTTCCGGGCGAAAATGAGCCACATATGCTGCAAATTTCCCTGACACCAGCGGCGGTCCCGAATGAGGTGATCCACCAGCGTGGGCGGGGCTTCTTCGTAGGTGCCCTCGATGTCCCAAGCGAGCCAGACCTCCCAGCCTTTCGTCACCATCAGCGCGGCCTCTACGAAGTCATGGCTGAGAATTCGCCCGCCAAAGGGCTCGCGGCCGGGAAGGGCAGGTAGCTCGCAATACTCGGAAAACGGCTTCAGGCGGATCAGCGCATTGTGGCCCCAATAGCTGCCTCCACTGAGCTGCCAGAAATTCAACCCGCGAATGAAAAGCGGACCGTAGAGGCGCATGGCGAACTGTTGGAGACGGGTAAAAACAGAGGCACCACGAATCAGCTTCGGCGGGGTTTGAAGAATCCCGAGGCGTGGATAGGCTTCCATCACGCGGGTCATTTTCAGAATGTCCGCGCCGTCCATGAGACTGTCCGCATCGAGCACAAGCATCGACTCGTAATGACCACCCCAGGTGCGGACAAAGTCACCGATATTGCCCGCTTTGCGATTTTCATTGGTCTTGCGGCGGCGGTAGTAAATTTTCCCGAACGCATCGAGACGGCGGCAGAGATTGGTCCACGAGGTTTCCTCAAGCACCCAAAGATCGAGGTCGCGGGTATCGCTGAGGATGTAAAAGTCAAACGAGTCGAGCTGACCGGTGGCCTCGATCGAACGATAAATCGCTTCGATGCGGGCGCAAGTCCGCACGCTATCTTCATTGTAAACGGGCATGACCACAGCATGACGCATCGCGAGCGGGCCAGTTTTTCCCTCGGCGAGCTGAGTGATCCGGACCGAGCGCTTCCGACCAAGCAACATATCGAACGCACCGAAAATCGCGTGGAAGGAACCCAGTGTTAGAAGTCCGTTAAGAACCACAAAAATCACTAACAGTGGGAAGTGGGCTTTTTGAAAACCCATGCGCCAAAACAAGTCAGCGAGCCACAGGCTGGCGATGATATTGACGATGAGAACGCTGCCAAAGAAAAAGGTCCGCCGCAGACGTGTACGAAAAAGACTGAAGAAGGGTTTCGTGGTATCGCCGGGTGATAGAGTGCCGGGTGGCGGATCGGGATTTTCCATGAGTGAGTTTATAACAGGATGAACCACACGGTGAGGATGAGCAGGCCGATCAGAAGGCCGACGAACATGAAACGAACGACGGGCTGGCGGTCCATGGTTTCCCACCATTGGGCGGCTCCGCTGCCTATGGCGTTGAGCTCCAAGGGTCTTGGGTTCATCGTCAACTGGGCAAACTGCGGCCCTGCGGCGAGGTAAGATTTTTTCATGGACTCCACAAATTCGGGTGGCCATGGCTCGGGTGTTAGGAAAACCCCTTGCCATTTTCCGGGCATCCCAGCAAGCAGTAGAGCCAAGCGACCACGAGCGGCGAGGCGGCGATTTTCTAATGGCACGTCGAGCACATCCTGCGTCCATTCCGCGACTTCTGAGAGTGCTTCCTCCATTGCTAACAGGCGTGCGGGCTTCTCTGGTTCATTGACACGGCGGGCCGAGGCGCGCCAGAGAATGCTGCGGACGAGCTCAGCCACGAGAAGACGATTTCGCAGGCGCAGTGCTTGGAGATAGGCTTCGACGGCTGCGTATGCCTCCTCCCACTCGTTGAGCTCAAGCTCGTTGAGAGGGCGAAGAGTATCTAAGGAGTGACGCGGTGGACCCATGTTTCGGTGAGGAAATTATCTCCGCGCTTCAGGCAACAACGAAGCTCGATGGGCCCCACATCTGCCAATTTTCCACCATCGGCGGCAGAAGAGAGTTGGAATGCGACACGCCAGCGGGCCTCAGGAACCTGCTGGATGGTGACGTTTTGGATTTTCACCCGGTCAGCGCCTGGACCCACGGCCTGCACCGAAGGAGTCAGCGGCGTTTCGTTCGGTTGATTCAGGGCGTTTCCAGCAAACTCAACAATCATGACGCGTTGTTCCGGCTGCCCGGTCTGGGTGCCGGTCCGTGTGGCGACGACGTGGCCATCAGCCATCGATGGGTCCTCGTTCGTGGTCCAATGTTGCTTATATGAAAATTCGATCCGGTCTCCGGGCTGAGGAATATGGGCAGGCTCCCACATCGCCACGGTGTTGTCAGCGAACTCATTGGCTGTTGGCATTTCCATTAATGTGACACGGCCCGGCCCCCAATTGGAAGTCGGCTCAATCCACAGCGACGGGCGGAGGTGATAAGCGGCTTCCGCGTCTTCGTAAGCGCTGTAACGGCGGTCACGCTGGAGCAGCCCGAAGCCATCGCATTTTTCCATGTCAAATGAGCTGAACTCAAGTTTCCCGGAATCGTTAGAAATCGGACGCCACAAGCGCTCACCCGTTCCCATGCGGATCGCTAGGCCATCCGAATCATGAACTTCCGGGCGGAAATCATCGAAGCGGCGCTTAGAGTTTTCACCGAACCAAAACATGCTAGACATCGGAGCGATGCCAAGGCGCTGCACCACCTTGCGGGTGAAAATCACTGCGGTCACATCGACAATCGTGGTATTTCCCGGACTGATTTTAAACTGATAGGCACCCGAGAAAGATGGGCCATCGAGAAGCGCGTAAATCCGTGCTTGGGTGTCTCCAGCATCCGGCTTGCGCAACCAGAATTCCCGGAAGCTCGGAAACTCCTCCTTCGGATCTTCCATCCCGGTGTCCACAGCGATCCCGCGAGAGGTAAGACCGTAGTGTTGATTTTTACCAAGAGCGCGCCAATTGCAGGCACCTTGGAAAACGGCGAGTTCGTCGTAAACGTCGGGGTTGTTCAGCGGCGTATGCAGCCGGAATCCCGCAAAGCCACCGTCGGATGGCAGGTCGCCGTGTTTGTTAATTAGCGGACCGTAGTTGAAATATGCCTCCGCCAGCCGGATCTGCTGCTGATGGGTTTGGGTGAATTCATTGAGGGTGACTGGCTCACGAAAAAGGTAACCAGGATGGAAAAACATCGCGCGGAAGGGGAGTTTCTCGGTCGCCCACAGTGCCTGGTCGGGATTGAAGCGGATGTCGCGATATTGATCGTAGGTTAGATTATTCATCCAAGCTGGCAAGTTATCGCGATTAGGTGCCACGTAGGGTTTGTTGGCGAGGTCGCGCGCTCGGCTCTGGACACTCTCGAATCCTAGATCTTCGCGCTCCCATGTTTGACAGAAAGCGGATGAAGCCAATGCGCCGAAGGCTGCTAGCAGTAAGAAATTGCGTGACACAACCAAGGTCATAAAACCGTTACCCCCTCACAGTCAAGAATGGCAATTTGTATTTCTTTCATCAAATTGAAGGTTTCATCGGCAAACGACTGAGATGATAGGTCAAAATCCCGTCAAAATCGATCCGGTCCGGGTCGGTGACCATACGCTTCGGCTCGAAATCGACAAAAAACCTCTCGCACCGGAATCCGCAACGGCTGAGCAAGGCGAGCAACTGGGCGTGCTCGAACCATTGGAGTGTTTGCTCAGATTGGTGTGTTAGCGGCTCATTCCCCGAAACCGAGTAGCGGTGCTCGCGGTGGAGAATTTGTTTTTCTCGGTCCAACTGATGGCGGGTTTCCAGCAGTCCCACGCGCCCGTCCGGCAGGGTGGCGCGGTGGTCCTGATACCATTCGTTTTCCGGTAGGTCCCCCAGCAATTCCGCATAGGGCATGAAAACGGTCAGATAGAGCCCGCCGTGATTTTCCAAAAGCGCATGCCAGTGGAGCAGGGTCGCTTCGGGGTCAGCGGCGAGTTGCAGGATAAATGCCGATGCCAGCAGCGCCGCAAATTTACGGCCCGGATTCCATGATGACATATCTCCCTGATGGACTCGCGCCCGAATTCCCATGGACTCTGCACGCTGGCTGCCTAACTCTAACATGTCTCGCGAAAGCTCTAAGCCCTCGACCTCCAGCCCCATTTGCACCAGCGGAAACATCAATCGCCCTGAACCTGCGCCGATCTCCAAGGCCGGCCCTGGATACTTGCGGAGAAATTCCGCCATCAGTCGCACCTCGCTGCCATCGTCCTCAGCTTCCCAAAACACGTCATGCAGTTCGGCTTCAAGTGAGAGGTAGGGTTGCGACATCGCGGGAGGATGAAACATTGCGGATAAATTGCAATCGTTGCGCAGGGTCCTCCGCATCAACTAACACACCCGCAACCGGTATGAGCCGATTACGGGTGTGAACCATATCCATGAAACAGCCCCGGAAAATTTATGGCCCCTCCGCGTTAGGTCCCGCGGGTGGATGCATTTGGAATCTCAGGCCATTGCCTTTGAAATCTGTGTCGAGATTAAGGCCGTCCACACGCTTGCGGACGTCTGCGGGCGCGGCGGCTTTGTCCTGCTCCGTATCCCAAGGTCCTGACCAAGCGACCTTGTCTTCTTGGTCGCGGATAGTGACTTCTTTACTTCCATTGTTAGATCTAATTTCGATGCTGCCCTGAGGATCTTTCATGCGGATGGTAGCACCTGATTGCATTTGAATACCACCACCTGCTAGGCCTTGGGGTGCCGCGAGGGCTTTTTCGAGATTCTTTTTAAGCTCCTGCATCGCGTTGCCTAACTGCGGCGGAATTTGTGGAACCGCGTCGTCACTGGGCTGGAGATCAAGCCCGCCAAGGTTGCCTGCGATCGCGCCACGAATGCGATCCGCGAGTTCTTTGGGAAATTCATCGAGATTGAGTTGATCCATCGGCTGAGGCTCATTCGCCGCGACTCCGGCTGGGCGCGAGCCGAGCATGACATCGATCTTGGCAGCCTTTGCTTTGTGGATGATTTCCAAACTCACCTTGTCGCCCGGTTTGTGGCCACCCACGCATTTTGAAATGTCTGCTGGAGAGTGGATCAATTGATCGTCCATCCGCGTGATGATATCGTGAACCGAGATCCCCGCTTTTGCCGCAGGGCCATCTGGCATCAACGATCTAACAATGATGCCCTCGTCGCCTTTGAGATCGAGCTGCTCGGCCAGCATTTCTGGGACATCAGATGTGACTACCCCGAGGAATGCCGTTTCGGGCGATTCAGGGAGATTTGCCTGGGCTGGGGGTGGATCGAAACGCAGGGGTTTCACGAAGTTTCTATCCACAGCAGGAGGGGGTGCGTCATCTGCCGGAGCCTCCAAGGCGAATGCCGTAGGGACCATCGCCACAGCCAGACTTGCAGTAATGAGAGTGGAGAATTTCGTTTTCATGACTTATATAATGAGAGCGTCGTGCTGGGGATTTTTTGTTTATGAAAATCAATCCGTTTTCGCTGGAACTAGCATATATTCCACGCGGGGTTGCTCGACTTCCATCGTCCGGCCATTCGCATCTTTTAGAGTGACGTGATCCATATAAACCACACGCATCACCCGGTGTGGTTCGTTGTTAGATTTCCAGACGACACCTTCATCATGCACCTCACTTAGGCCGCGATTGAAGCTGGCAGGAACGAAGTTTCCCGTCTTATTGCTAATGATAGGTGGCTGAGTTCGGTTAGCAACCTGCGATGAATTGTTTGAATGAGAACCCGTCGGAATGAGAAGTGCGGAGATCGCGCCGATGATCGCGACTGCGGCGGCAGCTCCCCACATCGAGCGGTGCCCGCGCTTTTCTGGATAGATGTTAGTATTGGGGAAAATGATGACTTTTTGATCGACAGGGAATTGAACGCCATGGGTAATCGATACCAGACTGGCGAGGAAATCCGCAGGGAGTTTTGCGGGCGAAACCTCACGCAGGAAGCTTTCAACTTGGATTTCCTGCGGACTGAGTTCCGTCCATGTGCCATCCGCAGAAGCTTCGAGCCGTTCAAGCAGCGCTTCATCGAGCGGGGCGGCTTGGAGCTTGCGAAGTTCTTCTTCGAGGAGTGTTGGATCTGTCTTCATAAAATTTGATTAGATGGAGAGATCGCCGCGGCGGCGGGCGTTGCTGAGGCTTTTTTTCAAGGCTTCCAGTCCATAGCGATACCGGGAAGCGGCGGTGTTTTGAGAAATTCCAAGAGCTTCACCAATTTCGGCAAATGTCTGCTCGCCCCAGACTTTCATAATGATCACTTCGGAAAATTTTGCGGGCAGATCTTTCAGGCGGTCTTCGAGTTGGGAACGCGTTTCATCATCGGAGGAATCGCCTTCGAACCACGGGTGAAACGAGTCATATTGGGTATCTTCTGCATCTGCCGCAACATTGTCTTCGCGGCGCTTACGGCGGTCCACACTGCGGCTCAGATCAATGGCAAGGCGGCGGATAGTCGTGTATAAATATGGTTGCCATGCGGCTTGCCCGCCGACGAACTCACCGCTGCGGACTTTTTCGACAAGCTTCACCAAGGCGTCCTGAAAAATGTCCTTTGCGTCCTCATGAGATCGCGCCTGCTGCCTCGCAAACAGTAGAAGCTTGGGACCGTGTTCCTCCAGCCACTCGCGCCATGCGGAAGGAACCGGAGGAGACTCAGAAACTGCGGTCAAGGATGTCATTGTTTCAACTTCATCCATAGAGCGATGTGGGGTGGGGGATTTGTTTTAACTTTTCCAAGAGGCGAGTTTGCAGACCCGCTTGAAGTGGAGGGGATCGACTGGATTGATCGAAAGTCGGGTGCCCCGCTGGCAGACCATCATCTCACATAGCACAGAATCCGCCTTGATAAATTCGAGGGTAAGCATGTCTTTAAATTTCCCCACGAATTCGAAATCCACAAGCCACCAACGCGGGTTTTCGGATTTGGACTTGGGATCGAAATACTCGCTCCCTGCATCGAACTGCGTGGGGTCCGGATAGGGATTTCCGATGACTCTAGCAATCCCGGTGACACCCGGTGGTTTTGCGTTAGAATGATAGAATAAAGCGAGGTCGCCCGCTTTCATTTCCTTCCACATGTAGTTCCGTGCCTGATAATTTCGGACGCCGCTCCATGGCTCTTGTTTGACCTTGGCAAGGTCATCGATGCCGAAAACATCGGGCTCGGACTTGATTAGCCAGTGGCGCATGGGATTAGGCGATCGCTTGGATGAGACCTGCGTGGGGCGCTGGCAGGGGAAGGTGCTCGGGGCCGAGTTCCAGTCCTTTCGCGGCGCGGACGTCGGCTTCGATGGCTGCTAATACATCGAGCTCAGGACGGAAATTCGCCGCATGATAGGAACTCCGGACCAACGGCCCGCTCGCGACGTGGCGGAAGCCTTTCGCGAGGGCGATTTCTTTCAGCTCATCAAAACTATCAGGAGTGATGTATTCGACGACAGGAAGATGTTTCTGTGTGGGTCGCAAATATTGGCCCATCGTTAGCACCGTGACGTCGTGCGCTAACAAGTCATCGAAAGCGCGCAGGATTTCGTCCCGCCGCTCGCCGAGGCCGAGCATGATGCCGCTCTTGGTGGCGACTTTTCCGTCCACCATCGCCTTGGCTTTTTTCAAAACGGTAAGGCTGCGTTGATATTGGGCGCGGGAGCGGACGAGGGGAGTCAGGCGCTCCACCGTTTCTAAGTTGTGGTTGAAAATGTGTGGGCGGGCATCCATCACCATTTGAAGTGCCCAATCGCGGTCGTTGAAATCCGGCACGAGGACTTCGATGATAATTTCTGGATTCGCCTCGCGCACAGCATGAATGGTTCGCTGGAAATGCTCCGCTCCGCCGTCGCGAAGGTCATCGCGGGCCACGGCGGTGATCACCACGTGGCGCAAATTCATCCGGCGGGTGGCCTCGGCGACGCGGGCTGGTTCATCCGCTTCAAGCGCGTCCGGTTTGGCGGTTTTCACAGCGCAAAACCCACAGGCACGCGTGCATTTGTCACCAGCGATCATGAACGTTGCCGTGCCTTGACCCCAGCATTCCCAGCGATTCGGGCACTGGGCTTCTTCGCACACCGTCACTAATTTGAGATCGGTGATGAGCGATTTGGTGGACCAAAAGGCAGGGTTGTTGGGAAGCCTCACCTTGATCCAGTCCGGCTTCTTCTCCCGGTGCAAGGTCGGATCCATCTTCATTTTCGGGCCGCAAATGCTCATAACGGCGGCAAACTAGTCACGCACGCCGCAAGGTGAAAGCGGAAAGTGGGTGTTTTCCCCCGGTGTTCTCCCCGAGGGAGCATTGTCGGTAAAATTCGCGTCTTTAGCAGAATTTTGAACCGTCTTCGCACGTTCCTCCATTTGCTTTTGCGCGGGCATGCCCTACGGATAGGGCATGATACGAAATACGCTTTGTTGGGTCACCGCCTCCGCCGCGGCAGTTTTGAGCAGTTGCCAAAGCACGGACCCCGAGCCTCCTCAGCGGGCAATGACGCAGAAGGTGGAGCTCAAGCGCTTCATGGGGCCTTGGTATGTGATCGCTCATATCCCGACGTCGATTGAAAAGGACGCTTACAACGCAGTAGAAAGCTACGAGCTCGCCGCGGATGGCTCGATCTCTACGACCTTCACTTTCAATCGCGGCAGCTTCGATGGTCCGCGTAAAATCTATCACCCGCGCGGTTTCATCTACAACCACGAAACTAACGCCGAGTGGCGCATGCAGTTCATCTGGCCTTTCAAAGCTGCCTATCTGATTACCTCATTGGATGACGATTATCAAACGGCAGTGATTGGCGTGCCGAACCGCAGCTATGTTTGGATCATGGCCCGGTCAAAATCCATTTCTGAAGCGAGTTTTGCTCGGTTAAAAAAACATCTCGCCGCCACTGGCCACGATGTCTCGAAACTGCGGCGCGTACCCCAACGGTAAGTCGTTAGATATAGAAAATGTATGGCCCCTATTTCCCACGCTTTTCAAAACCAATGCTCATCCCAGTAGAAGAAATCATTTTATCAGCCACCGTAGCCTCAAGCTCGTTAGCTAAATAAAGGCGATCGGAGAAAACTGCGACGTCTCCGAAAGTCTCGGCTTGCTTCACCCGTGCGGTGACACGGAGGTTGCTAGAAATTAATGGCCTTGTGGCTTTTGGCGGGGTTCCCATTCTTTTCTCGAACGGGAACGAACAGAAAGCACGACTGGAATGCCTGGCGCGGGGTGAGCGGCGCGGTATTTGTTGACGATGTAGGATTCGTAGCTGTTAGCCATGAGTCGCTTGTCGTTGACAAAAAGCACGATTGTAGGCACCGGGATGACGCTGTATTTTTCCTCCACGGCGGCGGTGGCGTAATAGAGTTTGAGGCGTTTGCGCAGCTTGTTATCAATCGGCGGTGGAGTTGCTTCGAAGGCACCTTGGAGGATGCGATTGAGCTGGCCGGTGCCGGGAATGTTTTGGGCGCCTTTTTTGATTTTGAGAGCTTCTTTGAGCACGTGTTCCACCGAGCCTCCGGTTTTCGCCGAGCAAGCGACGAATGGCGCATAATGAAGGAAAAATAGTTCTTTGCGGCAATGTTCCGTGGCTTCTTCAAGACGCGCGGTGCGGTTGGCTCCGGGGTGGAAGAGGTCGAATTTATTTAGCACGATCAGGCAGGGTTTTTTTTCCTCCATGATGAGCTGGGCGATCTTCCGATCCATCGACGTGATACCGGCTGCTAGGTCGATCACAAGAATGCAGAGATCAGAACGGCGGACGGCCTTTTCGGTGCGCATCGCCGAGAAAACTTCGACGGAATTGTCGCGTTTTGCCCGGGGGCGTAAACCGGCGGTATCAATGAGGGTGAAATTTTCTCCGGCAAAGGTGTAAGGCAGATCGACAGCATCGCGGGTGGTGCCGGCGATTTCTGAGACGATGGTGCGCTCGTCTTTGAGGATCGCATTGACGAGTGAAGATTTCCCCGCGTTTGGCTTGCCGACGATGGCGAGCTTAATGCCCACGGCTTCGGCGACGATGGCTTCTGCTTCGGTTTCAGAAACTAACGGAGAGATCACTGCGTCGATTTCGTCGCAAAGGTGGCCGAAATTCCGACCATGCTCTGCGGAAACGAAGACACTATTACCGAGACCAAGGCGGGTGAAATCCGAGTGCGATGACTCGTGTTTATCGTCGTCCACTTTGTTAATGACTAACAGAACGGGTGGTTTCGCTTTACGGAGTTTTTGCGCAAGCGCTTGATCCACTGCTGTTAAGCCGGAATGGGCGTCGACGACGAACAGAATCAAGTCCGCAGTTTGCATAGCGATATCCGCTTCGATAGAGACTTGTTCGTCGAAACCATCCTCAATGCCACCCCCGATGCCGCCTGTATCGATCAAGGTGCAAGCAACTTGCGTGGCTTGGGAGGGTGCGGCGATGCGATCGCGAGTGACGCCCGGTTGATCGTGGACAATAGCGATCTTCCGCCCAGCGAGGCGGTTAAAGAGGGCGGACTTCCCAACATTTGGACGTCCGACGATGGCAACAGTGGGCATAGGCGGGCATCAAATGGCGGAACGATGGGAAGTGCAAGAGCGGAGAAACCCCTAGAGGACGGTTTTTCAAGCGTGGAACTCGGCGAGAAACGGCGGTGTTTCGACACCCCGAGTTCATTCATCCGACTCCAACATTTGTCGAAGTCGCTCCCTCTGCAGCGCCCGGATGATGCGCATCAGCAGTAAAGAACAGATCACCGTCACCCCGAATTCAAAAACCGGCAGGCTGCCCCGCCCGCGATCGCCCCCAAAAAATTTGATAACTCCAGGGATATTTCCCAGCCCACGAGCCGCGCCGAGAAGCGCCAACACGCCTGCGCCGATCAGCCCGTGCCAGGGCATTTTCAGTGAAAAAAGCCCGCAGATGATCATTCCTCCACCGAGCGTGAGAGCCCCTTGAAAAAATCCCAGCCATTCATCCCGGACCATCAGTTGGCTGGTCGCCACGCCCATCGCCATGATCGTCGCACCACAAACAAATACGAAAAAACGCATAGCGGAATCTCGACCATCCGCTGCCGGCACGCAAGAGTTTACAAAATCCACCCATCGCGCTTAATCACCAGCGATGACTCAAATCTGGTGCAATGGCGATTGGCTCGACCCACTCGATTTCCCCGCATCTCTGCTAGATCGAGGCTCGATGTTAGGACTCGGCTTGTTTGAAACGATACTCGCCATTGATGGAGTGCCCGTTTTCGCGGAGCAGCACCTCGCCCGCTTGCGGATTGGCTGCGAGCGGCTTGGCTGGCAGATTACGCTCCCCGATCTTGAGGAAATCATCGCTGAGTTACTCGCAAAAAACGGACTCGGTGTAGGGCGTGCTAGAATCCGGCTCACCCTGACGGCGGGCAGCGGCCCGGTCGATGATCTTTCCCTCGGAACCTCGCGCCTGCTGTGGATGGTGGCCCAAGCAGTTACTGATGCACCCAAGGACATATGGGTGAATCTCGCTCCGTGGAGACGGAATGAACACTCGCCATTGGCCGGTCTGAAATGCGCATCTTACGCAGAAAACCTCGTGGCACGCGATGACGCGCGGCGTCTCGGATATCAAGAAACGCTCTTTCTCAACACCGCTGGCCAGCTTTGTGAAGCCGCCACCGCGAACCTATTTATCGTGAAAAATGGAGTGCTACTCACACCGTCGTTGGAATCCGGTTGCCTGCCGGGAATCACCCGCGCGGTGGTGCTTGATCTCGCTAACCGTTATGGGATCGCTAGCCAGGAATGCGTGCTGACTCCCGCTGACTTGCAATCGGCGAGCGAAATTTTCCTCACCTCCTCCATTCGCGGGTTGGAGAGTGTTTCGCGCTTTGGCGAGCAAGCTTACGGTGACATTATGGTCGCGGATCGTCTCAGACAGCTTTGGAAAGTTGAAACTGAGCGAAAGAGTTAGTGGCGCATCCTCGTTTTTGACTTTTGATCATTCTTAAATTTTCATCGAATCCACCACATCACATCCCATCCCACCATGTCACGCCCCGTCACACTTTTCACCGGCCAATGGGCCGATCTCCCGCTCGAAAAACTCGCGCCGCTCGCTTCTGAGATGGGCTACGATGGCCTCGAACTCGCCTGTTGGGGCGATCACTTCGATGTCGATGCGGCTATTTCTCAAAAATCCTATGTGGCGGAAAAATGGGAGCTTCTTGCAGATCATGGTCTCACCTGTTATGCGATTTCTAACCACCTCGTCGGCCAAGCCGTTTGTGATCTAATCGATGAGCGCCACAAGGCAATCCTTGCTCCTGATGTCTGGGGTGACGGCGATCCGGAAGGCGTCCGCAAGCGTGCGGCGAAGAAAATGATCGTCACCGGCAAGGCTGCACGTGCGTTTTTCAATGCGAAGCCGGGCGGCAAGGGCAAGGATGATTTTCCTGCCGTGGTTAATGGTTTCACTGGCTCCTCGATCTGGCACTCGATCTACGCTTTTCCGCCGACGTCTCAGGAGTATTATGAAAAGGGCTTCAAGGACTTTGCCAAACGCTGGCTGCCGATTCTCGATGCGTATGACAAACTTGATGTGAACTTCGCTTTAGAAGTCCATCCCACAGAAATCGCGTTCGACATCGCTTCTGCCCAACGTGCTCTAGCAGCAGTGGGAAATCACAAGCGCTTCGGCTTCAATTATGATCCATCACACCTTGGCTATCAGGGCGTCGATTATGTGAAATTCATCCGCGACCTCGGCACCCGGATCTATCATGTCCACATGAAGGATGTTTGGTGGAACCATGGAGATGGCACCGTCGGTGTATTCGGTGGGCACACAAATTTTGGCGATGCCCGGCGTTTCTGGGATTTTCGCTCACTGGGCCATGGCGATATCGAGTTCGAGGATATCATCGTCGCGCTCAACGACGTCGGTTACAAAGGTCCTCTATCCGTTGAGTGGGAAGACATCCGCATGGATCGGGTCCACGGCGGAAAAGAAGCCGCCGCCTTCGTCCGCAGCGTGGATTTCCCCTCGAGCAACGTGGCCTTCGATGCGGCATTTGACAAGTCGCATCAATGAGCCGCATCGCGCCTCCGCCGATCAGTTATACTGTCGCGCGTGAGGATTTTTGGATTTACTCATGCCAAGAAGGTGGCTGGCGCGTCTCGCGCCAGGCCGTTGCGGAGACGTTTCGCCTCGCACATTCTGATTCCGAGCGTGACGCCCGGACAACGGACTGGAGCAAGGCGCGCCAGCCACGTTTTCACAAATCTTAATGCGCGGCAGTTAGTTAAACAATTCGTTAGCCGTGTATGCCATCCCGATCGCGGCGGCGGCGTCGCCACCAAGCGCCCACTCGAACTCGGTCGTCACGATCATAGCGTCGAGCGGGCTGTGGCGGTAAACTGGCCACGCGCGGTCGGCGAAGCCTTCCTGAATCCATGCCATGTATTGATCCCGGAACGAAGTTTCTGCTAGGCCGCCGCCGATGACGACGAGGCCTGGATCGAAAACGCGCACCAGATCCGCAATCGCGTAGCCGAGGATGAATCCCTGTTGTTTGAAAATTTGCACTGCCAGCGCATCGCCCTGTTCCGCGAATTCACGCAGCTTGAATGCTTTTTCTTCCACTGGAGTATTTCCCTCATTGAGAGGGTGGGCCGACCACTCCGGCTTAGCCAGCTCCAGACGCAAGCGGCGGCGGAGTGCGACGAGTGAAACCCATGCTTCCGCGCATCCTTTCAAACCGCAAGAGCAGGTCGGTAGCTCGCCATCATCCTCGCGGAAAGGCACACTGATATGGCCGACTTCTAACGAAAGTCCATTCGCTCCCTCGTAACTTCGTCCGCCCGGAAGCACCAGCCCGCCGCCCAACCCAGTGCCAGGAGCGATCAGCATCAGGCTACCAAGATGTTTGGGGCGCAGTGCGTATTCACCTAGTGCCGCAGCGTTTCCATCGTTAGTCATGAAGACAGGAATGCCAGTGCGCGCGGAAAGTTTGCTGCGGATGTCGGTGCCCACCCAGTCCTCACCCAGATTGGCGCGCCCCCAGATGACTCCGTCGCTGCTAGGTGCCGGCACGTCTAGACCGATGCCCTTGATGGCACTGCGCTCGATTCCCGCACCTGCGGCGAGTTGGTCAAGGGCCTGATCGAGCTGACCAAAAGTCGCCTCATAGCCATTTTTGACAAGGCTTCTCACCTCCGTCAGCGGCCCGGCCTGCTCGGCCAAGTCATTCACCAAAACGGCCTTCACCGTGGTGCCACCGATGTCCAAGCCCGCATAGTAAGAAATTTCGTTTGTCATATCGGCACTGACATTGTTTTCCATTAAAAGCTCTGTCAAGGCAATGGCCGCCAGCCTAACGGACTCGAGGTTGCTCCAAGGAAAGTTAATTAAGGATAGGGATTTGATCCAGGAGACGTTTTTTATGGCAATGTCTAGTTCAACGGGTCTACCATTCCCCTTCCGGTTTTATGCGATTTGGCTCGAAGGCGTGACTTTGTCCGAGCATATCCCTCTTTATCTGCACCTATCTACGTCCCGTGCTTTACCTATGGCCACAACCCGCTAGCCTGCCGCAGAACTCGGCAACATGGCGGAAACGGATCAACTCGATACCCTGCAATCGGTGGAACTCGCCGATGGTGTGGAAATCCGCCTGCGGATGGCGGGACCAATGTTGCGAGTCGGGGCCTATTTGATCGATTTCCTGATTCGTGCCCTGATCTTGGTGATCGTGGCATTTGCGATTGGGTTCGCGGGGATTGCGATTGGTGCGAAAGTCGCCCAAGGATTTATTCTGTTAGCTTGGTTTCTGATGGACTGGCTGTATCCCGTGGTTTTCGAGGCAGGAAAACGAGGGGCTACTCCGGGTAAGCGGGCGCTTGGATTGCGGGTCGTGCAATCCACTGGATCGCCAATCACACTGGGTCAGGCAGTGGTTCGGAACTTCCTGCGCTTCATTGATAGCATGCCGCTTTTTACTTATGGCTTCGGGGTGACGGGCTGCCTCGCATCAAAACGTTTCCAAAGACTGGGCGATCTAGCGGCTGGCACGGTGGTGATCTACGACCGAATGCCGCAAATGCCGCTAATCGCGATGCCGCCACCCATTGCGGCGGTGCCGCTGTCGGTGGGTCTAACGGCTACTGAAACCCGGGCGTTGGTCTTGTTCCGTGAGCGGGCTGGCCTATGGTCAGATGGTCGGCGCGCTGAGATTGCGGACCAGGCGGCGGTCCTCACCGGGGACACCGGAGCGGGCGGTGTGAATCGTCTGATGGCGATGGCCCACTGGGTGCAGGAAAAAAGAAACGAACATTGATGCTGAAATGACGCCCGGAGACTTTGAACATCAAAACGCGGAACGCTGGGCCGAGTATGAGCGGCTGGTCGCCCGTGTGGAGGGTGGCAAGCCCGGTCCGGAAGCAGGGCAACTGCCTCGCCGTTTTCACGAACTCTGCTTGGATCTATCACTCGCAGAATCCCGGATGTATGGCTCGCGGATCACGGAGCGGCTCAACGCGCTGGTCATTCGAGGCTACGAGGTGATCTATCGGACGCGGCGTGGCGGATGGGAAAATGTGGTGGCGTTCCTAGCAGTGGATTTTCCCCGAGCGGTGCGAAGTGAATGGCGCTTGTTCTGGCTGTGCAGTGCGGTTTTTTGGCTGCCTTTTTTTGCAATGATGTTTTCCGCCGAGCATGACATCCGATGGATTCAAGCGGTGTTAGGTGCAGATGGGATGGCATCGATGGAACAGATGTATGCCGGCAAGGAAGAGCAGCTCAGCCATCTGAGATCCGAATATGGATCGAATTTTATGATGTTCTGTTTTTATATCTATAACAACGTCGCGATTGATTTCAGAATCTTCGCCGGTGGCATGGCGGCGGGCCTAGGGTCGCTCTTTTTCGTGCTTTTCAATGGATTGCAGATCGGCGCATCGGCGGGATATGTAAATCATGCGTGCAATCCGGAGTCATTCTGGTCCTTCGTAGCCGGGCATTCTTCGTTCGAGCTGCTAGGGATGATTATTTCAGGAATGTCAGGGATGCGGCTGGGCCTTGCGATCCTCCGGCCCGGTCGTCTGCCGCGCGTGAGAGCGCTGGTGCAGGCATCGAAACAAGCGATGCCGCTGATTTATGGTGCCGCGCTGATGACCTTCATGGCGGCGCTGGTCGAGGGGTTTTGGTCGGCACAGGCGATCCCCTCAACGCTAAAATACACGGTGGGAATCGTTGGGTGGATTTTGCACATCCTCTATTTTTCTCTAGCAGGAAGGAGTTCTATCCATGCGGCTTGACACGGTCACAGCAGAGATTCGGCCGCGCAGTGATTGGGAGTCTGTCGATCTCGGGTTCGCGATGGTGCGCAGGGATTTCTGGCGTTGTTTCGCCGTATGGTGGTTGGCCTTGGCCTTGCCCACGGTGCTTGCTGGATATTTTTTGTGGGACTATCCGACTGTTTTTCTCATGCTTTTCTGGTGGTGTAAACCTGTGGGTTCGCGGATGGTATTGTTTGAAATCAGTCGGCGCTTGTTTGGCGAGCAGCCGTCGTGGCGGGCCATGTGGCGTGAAATTCCGCGCGCTTGGTATCGGCGGTTTTTTTATCGGTTTGTGTGGGCCAGATTTTCGCCATGGCTGCCTGTAACTCTCGCAGTGGAAGATCTCGAAGGGCTGCGGGGTAAACAATTCAAACAGCGCTGCAGCCAGATTCTCCGCCGGGGTGAAAGTGCAGTAATGTGGGTCTATTTTGCTTCGGAAGTAGGGGCGGCATGGGTCACGTTTTCGATTCTAGCACTCGTTCATATGTTGATTCCCGATGGGCAGGATAGCGCTTGGCGGCTTGCGTTAGAATCATGGAACTCGGACTCCCCCGCAGACATTCCTTTGCTAATCCTGAGGACGTTTGGCATTTGCATGATGCTCGCAATCTCACTTACTGATATTTTTGTGATCGGCGCAGGGTTCGGAATTTATATCAATAATCGGACGTGGATCGAGGGCTGGGACATCGAACTCGCATTTAAGCGCATGGCCCAACGTTTAACCAAAGCCGTGATTCTATCAGTCATCTTGCTTGTGCTGGGTGCGCCTGCTGGCGCGGGGGCTGCCGAAACAAAGACACCTGCGGAATTGATCAAGGAAGTGAAGGCGAACCCTGATTTCAAAGTGCACACGGTCACAGAAAGGGTTTATGATCAAAAACCTAGCAGTGGTACGCCGTTTTGGTTAGCTGGGATCGGTGTGACCATGGCTAAGATCTTCGCTGTCTGCGCGGTGACACTTTTAGTCGGCCTGATAGGTTGGCTCTTTTGGAAATACCGCCATGTGTTAGGGATGCGCGGAACGCTCGCCAAAGGCGTGGATGCCAAACCTTCCGCCCGGGTCGTCATGGGCATGGAAGTCAGTAACACCAGCCTGCCCGACGATATTCCAACAGCCGTGTGGTCGCTGTGGCAACAGGGACGGCAACAGGAGGCGCTCGCATTGCTCTATCGTGGCTCGATCTCGCGGGTGATAGAAATCGGTCGTGTCCAAATCCAGGAATCCGATACCGAGGGTGACTGCATGCGCCGCGTAGAAAGTGTGGGACAGGCGGTGTATCCGGCCTATTTCCGTAGCATCACTGCTGCATGGACACGCCTCGCGTATTCCGGTGTGAGCGCCGGCGATGCCGAGGTTCACACACTCTGTCAGCAGTGGCCGTTTGGCGAGGAAGGGAAGCGATGAAAAAACTCCTTCTATTGGTGGCGGCGGTCTTCGCTCTAACGGCCTGTGATTATAAAGAGGTGGTGCATGAGATTGGCTACAAAGGAAAAGCACGCATCAATCCTTGGCTGGCAGCCGAGCGATTTTGTGCCCGTTCCGGTAACAAGGTGCGTTCGTTAGCATCGTGGACGGCTCCTGACTGGGGGGACGCGGTGTGGTTTTTACCCGCATCCATCTTGAATAATAAGAGTTTCAGCAGGCAGATGGAAGAGTGGGTATCGAATGGGGGGCATCTTGTTTTGCTGATTGAGCACGCGGATGCGGAGACCAGTGATTGGTCCGAGCCCCCGAGTGAATTAGAGCGGGAACCTGCAATGAAGTACATGTTAGAGCGTGTGGGGATTGCCTTAAAAGATCATGGCACCGGGAAGGGGGAGACGAAGGGTGAGAAAATCGAGTTCGATGGCCGCTCATACGACGTGGATGCAAAATCGAATGCAACCGTGTCAGTCATGGGTGGAGATCCCGGCGTTTTTGCATCGGTAGAAAAGGGCGATGGACGCCTGACGGTCATCACCGATGGGCGGATTTTCCGCAACCGATGGATCGGTGATAAGGATCATGCGGCACTCATGGATGCCTTGATCCGGGTCACTGAGGATGGTGGAGAAATTGCCTTTATGCGTGGATCTAACATTTCGTTATCGGGTCTTCTCGGGAAGCACCTATGGCCGGTGCTCATCGGGCTGGGATTCCTAATTGGACTTTGGTTATGGAAGAATTTTTCGCGCTTTGGACCGATCGAGGCCACGACGGAACCTTCCGTTTCGCGGGGCTATGACCATCATTTAGAGGCGCTCGGGGATTTTCAGTGGCGCTTGGATCGCGCTTTCACTTTATTAGCCCCCATACGTGCCCAGATTGTCGAACGAGGCCAAAGGATCTGCAACCGTGCCGGGCGACGTGATGAGGACTTTTTTCAATTTCTAGCCGACCGAGCTGGGATTCCAAGAGAGCGAGTTTTTCGTGCCCTCGCGGAAGGAGCGCCAGCCGATTCCGCCATTCTCACCCGCACGACCGCCGACCTTCAAGTCCTGCTTCAAGTTCTCCATTAAATACAGTATCTTATGAATCCTGAATCCTATCAAAACACTTCTGAAATGCCTCCTGCTCACAGCCTGGCGGAGTTGATCCACGGGATGCGAGGGCAGATCCGCCGCGTCATTCTCGGGCAGGAAACCGTGATCGATCAGGTGCTCGCTGCTTTGTTAGCGGGAGGTCACGTGCTGCTTGAGGGGAAGCCGGGACTTGGCAAAACACATCTCGTCACGACCTTGGCCAAGACTTTCGGCGGGCATTCGGCGCGAATTCAGTTCACCCCCGATCTGATGCCATCGGATGTCACTGGCTTTCGATTGTTCGATATGAAAAGCCAGACCTTCCAGTTGCGTCAGGGGCCGGTGTTTACGAATCTTTTACTAGCAGATGAGATCAACCGCGCACCGGCGAAAACCCAAGCAGCATTGTTAGAGGTGATGCAGGAAATGCAGGTCACCATTGATGGAGAGACTCTCAACCTCACGCCGCCATTCATGACTCTCGCTACCCAGAATCCGGTCGAACACGAAGGCACCTATCCGCTGCCGGAAGCTCAGTTAGACCGTTTCATCATGAAGGTGCTCATTGAATATCCGAACCGCGAGGCCGAGTGCGAAATCGTCACCCGTGCCGCGTCGGAAACACCGGGCGGCACTGATGGCGGAGTGATAATGGTCTGCGGCCCTCGGGAAATCATCGCCGCCCAAGAGGCGACCGCTGCGATTCAAGTAGTCCCCGAAGTGGTGGACTACGCAGTGGCACTTGCCCAGGCCACACGCGAGTCGCGCTCGGTGTCGCTTGGCGCCGGGACGCGGGGAGCAATCAGTCTGGTGAGAATTGGCAAAGCCTTCGCTGCCTTGGAGGGAAGGGGATTTGTTACTCCGGATGATATCAAACGAGCGGCTCTTCCAGTGCTCCGGCATCGCGTCCAGCTCACCCCCGAAGTCGCGATCAGCGGACAGGATGTGGATGAAATTCTTCATGCCATCGTGGAAAGCGTACCCGCACCGAGACAATAGTTTGATGTCTAACGAACCTACATGAGCCCGACCTCTCGCCTGCTAACGCTCGCATTTGCTTGGCTCCTGCTCGCTACCGTCGCGGCTGCCTTGCCGGTTTTGATGATGCCTTGGCTGTGGCTCGGTGGTGTGCTTGCGGTGGTGGTTTTGGTCGATGCATTTATCGTTAGATCATACAAATCATTAGAAATTGAACGTCGTCTTCCCGGTCGATTTGCGCTGGGTGAGGCGGGTGAAGTCCGCTTGATCCTTCGGAATGGATCGAGTGTTTTGGCGAGAGTTGAAATCTTCGATGGAATTCCGTTAGGTGCTGAAGCTTCTTCTCTGCCTTGGTCTGGCGTGATTCCGCCGCAGCGCGAAATCAAAGTGATCTACCCTGTGATAATGCGAGAGCGTGGAGAAGCCGTTTTTGGTCCGGTGCATCTCAGGCAGCTTTCACCGATGATTTTCTGGACCAAGCGAACCCTTCATCTAACCGCCGAAACCGTAAAAGTTTATCCGAACTATGAGCCAGTCATCCGTTTTGCCCTGCTCGCGATGCAACACCGTGAAAGTCCGCTAGGCATCGTGCGTCGGGCGAGGGCGGGTGCGAGTCAGGATTTCCAACAGCTTCGAGACTATCGTGATGGCGACCCGCTTGCACGCATCGACTGGAAAGCATCCTCTCGCCGACAGGCACTGATCAGCCGTGATTATCAAGAGCAACGGAACCAGTCGGTCGTCTTTCTGTTGGATACCGGCCGCCGGATGCGCGCGCTGGATGGGGGTGTTCCGCAGTTCGATCATATTCTCAACGCGATTTTATTGGTCGCTCATGTGGCCTTGCGACAAGGCGATCAAGTCGCGGTGAAATCTTTTGGAGGGACGGATCGCTGGTTGCCGCCGATGAAGGGGTCTCACGCCATGCCTGTTTTGCTGAATCATTTATACGATTATCAAACTACTCCTGCGCCTAGTGATTTTTCCGGAGCCGTTGAGCAATTGATGGCGCGTCAACGTCGGCGTTCGCTGGTGATTCTTCTCACGAACTTACGCGGCGAAGATGGCAAGGAACTGATGCCCGCCCTGCAGGTTTTAAAAACGCGGCATCTCGTGCTTCTCGCGAGCATGCGCGAGCGGGTGGTGGAAGACGCAGCGACCCAACCGGTGGATTCATTTTCCAAGGCAATCAAGTTTCTCGCCGCGGACCGTTACATGCAAGAGCGCCGTGAAATTCTAGCAAACCTTGCCGCTCGCGGGATTTTGACTCTGGATTCCACCGCCCAGCAATTTGCAGTGGCATTGGCAAATTCGTATTTCGACATCAAAGCAACGGGTAGAATCTAACGGTCATATAACGCGATTGCGGTATGGCGATGTGGCCGATTTATGGCATTCTTCTTTTCGTAAGGGATAGCACAACAAAAGCCCCCCAAAGGGCCCACGGGCATCGGAATGGGATCCGATGCCCGTGGTCATTTTAAGCCCCATCGTGCGAGGATTTTCGCTCGGGTTGGTCTTGCCATTGCCGGGTTCACGGCCATTCTTCACCCCTCTATGATGCAGACATTGATTGAAATGTGGTTCGGCTGGGTTCACGACTGGGGATACGGCGGCGTCGTTATTTTAATGGCCATGGAGAGTTCCATTTTTCCCGTTCCCAGCGAGTTAGTCATTCCCCCAGCGGCGATCCTTGCGGCGAACGGTGGCAGCATGACGCTGCCGGGCGTGATTCTAGCAGGGACTTTTGGTTCATGGCTTGGGTCGGCGATCACCTACTGGACCGCATTGTGGGTCGGGCGTCCGGTGGTGATGCGCTTCGGAAAATTTTTCATGATGCCACCTGAGAAAGTCGAACGTGCCGAGCGTTTCATGCACCGCTATGAAGGTGGCGGAATTTTCTTTGCGAGGTTGCTTCCGGTGATCCGGCACTTGATTTCCATTCCTGCGGGCATCATTCGCATGGGATTTTTAAAATTCAGCGCACTCACAGTGATCGGCTCTGCGCTGTGGTGCAGTGTGCTGGCCGTCTTGGGACAAAAGGTTGGCAACACTTTGGAGCCTTCTCAGTTAGAAGCTCTTAAAATGGGCAAGGGAGTCGATCTCACCCAGTTGATTCATGCGGTGAAACACGAGTCCTTATGGATCATCGCTGTGGTCGCTGTGGTGGGTATCCTTTACTTCGTAGGGATGCGGCTGACAGAATCTAAAAAAGGCTGATAGACGTTTTCTAACTGTGCTCTGGCCGTGGATCTCGCGTGAGCAATTCTCGCATCGCGATCGCCACTGGCTTACCTTCGTAGAGGATGCTGTAAACGGCATCGATGATCGGAGTACGCACACCGGCACGGCGGGCCACATCGTGGATCGATAGAGTGTTAGGAACTCCCTCGGCGACCATGCCTAGCGCAGCGACCGCTTCTTCGAGAGTTTTTCCGCTGCCCAGCGCGAGGCCTACGCGATGGTTGCGCGAGTGCTCTGAGAAGCAAGTCACAATCAAATCACCTACGCCCGATAGACCGGCGAAAGTTTCCATTCGGCCGCCTAAGGCCATGCCTAACCGCGTCATTTCCGAAAGGGCGCGCGTTACCAAGGCCGCGACGGCATTGTCGCCCAAACCGAGACCGTGGGCCATACCGGCCGCGATGGCATAGACGTTTTTCACCGCCCCACCGAACTCGATGCCTGCCAGATCGTCGCTCGTGTAGGAGCGGAAATGTGGGAAGGTAAACAACTCTTGGAGCCGAACCGCCAGTGGAAGATCCTCTGAACCGATCACCGCACAAGTGGCAAGGCCGGTTGCAATTTCCTCGGCGTGATTAGGACCGGACACTGCTGCAATAGGATTTTGCGGAAAAATTTCGCGTAGAATCTGACTCAGCCGGTCTCCTGTTTGTGTCTCGATTCCCTTGGCGCAAGAGACTAGAATCGTTGCTGGTGATAGACCCGCCGCAGCGAGAGCTAGCGCTGTTTCGCGGGTGGCGGACGTCGGCACGGCGAAGAAGATCAGCGGGTGGGGGAGAGAGTCAGTTAGACGGGCGGACGCAAAGACATTCGCACCCAGCGTGATGTTGTTCAGGTAGTGTGGATTCCTGCGGTCGCGATTGATGGACTCCGCAGTGCCTGCATCGCGTCCTATCAGAACGATTGATTCCAACTTGGATTCCAGCAATTTCGCTATGGCCGTGCCGAACGAACCGGAGCCGATAATAGCAGCGGATTTGAAAGTGGAGTTAGCCATGATTGGGTTTCGGCTTGCGGCTGAAGCGGTGTTCCGTGCCGTTGCGCAGACGTGTGATATTACCGCGATGCGCCCATATCGCGAGCACGGCGATGATCAACGTGAGCGCTAACAGAGGTTTGTTCCACGTGCCATTCTGGATTTTCCCGTGAAACCACGAACCCGAAAGCGTCACCAGCGGCAGCACCCCTGCGGCGATGATGCTCGCCAGCGAGACGTAGCGAGTCGTTAGAAAAATGACCAGCCAAACGACGATGAGAATCACAATCGCCGCAGGCATTAGTGCAATCAAAACTCCGGCGGACGTTGCGATTCCTTTCCCTCCCTTGAAGCCGACCCATGGCGAGTAATTATGCCCAAGCACTGCGAACAAACCGGTTGCGACTTGAAAAATTTGCGCTGTTAGCATCGGGAAGTCCCCTGCGCAGGCAGACAGACTTTTGATGACCATCGGGTTTTTCATGCCTTCAAAATGAATCAGCGAGATCGCGATCACTACCGGGATGAAGCCCTTCAATGCATCGAGAAACAGACAGGAAATTCCGTATTTTTTCCCGATCACCCGCAGCACATTCGTTGCACCAATGTTGCCCGAACCGTGCTTGCGAATATCGATTCCTTTCGCCTTCGCAATGATCAGTCCGAAAGGAACCGACCCGCAAAGGAAAGCAATGATTGGGCACAGCCAGAGTTGCATGCAGGAAATGTTAGGCAATGATCACTCGGCGGTGGCGGCAGTGATCACCACGTTTTCCGTTGGCACGTCTTGAGATGGCGCTTCTATTTTCTCGTGGGTCAGTGGGTGGCGCATCGTGAGTGTCGCGGTGCCGGTTGGCACGGCCTTGATTTTATCCACTACGTCCATGCCTTCCACCACTTTACCGAAGACCGCATAGCCACCATTGCTTGGATAGTTGAGCATCGCGTTGTCATTGACATTGATAAAAAACTGCGCCGTCGCACTGTTAGGATCGCTGGTGCGGGCCATAGCGATCGTGCCGCGCTCGTTGGAAAGTCCGTTCTGGCCTTCGTTCTTGATGCCCTTGCCGGATTCCTTTTCGACGAGGTTCTTGCCTTCGAGAGCGAATCCACCGCCTTGGATCATAAAGCCCGAGATCACCCGGTGGAAAACCGTGCCATTATAGTGCTTCTTGTTCACGTAGCTTAGGAAATTGGCCACCGTAATTGGCGCTTTTTCTGCATTCAACGCGATGACGATGTCGCCTTTGTTGGTCTTCAAGCGAACTTTAGGCGCTTTGGCAGCAGCTAGAGCGGAGGGTTTTTCAGCTTCCTTGGCTGGCTCGGACAAGGCGAGGGCAGGAAACAGAGCGAGCGAAATGAGGGCGAGTCGGCGTTTCATCGGCCAAATTCTTAGAGGATGCCCGCACCGAGCGCAAGCGCAAGCAAGGGCGATATTTCCGGCGTTTTCCATGAATGTTTCGGGTTCCGATAGCTGACTCAGACTTTACGCAAATGCTCGATGGCTTCGCGCAGGTCTTCGGCGGTGACCGTGTTGATTACTTTCGCGCTGCCGAGTTTGTCGAGCACTACAAAGCGAATGGCCCCCGAGGAGAATTTCTTATCTCTAGCAAGTTTTTCCATTACCCTGTCCGTCGTGATAGAAGGTGATAGAAGAAGGGGCAGGTGATAGTGTTTTAAGAGGCGGATCACCTTCGCACTCGCTTCTGGAGTGAGCCCGGCGTGTTTTTCTGAAATCAGCAGAGCTGCGCGTATCCCTAACGAAATCGCCTCGCCATGCAACATCTCACCATACGGCACAGACGCCTCGATGCCGTGGCCGATGGTGTGGCCGAAATTCATTAAGGCGCGGATGCCGAGTGTCTCGTGTTCGTCCGCTTCCACAACTCGGGCCTTAATGGCGATATTGCGGGCGATTAAATCTGCTGGAACATCGCGACCTGCTGGCTCTAACGCCGCAAGGTCATCGAGCATCGCTGCATCACGGATGGCGGCGTGTTTGATCGCCTCGGCAAAACCTTCGCAAAACTCGCGATCCGGCAGTGTGCGAAGTGTTTCAGGATCCACGATCACTAACCGAGGCTGATGGAATGCTCCCAGTAAATTTTTTCCTTCTCCCACGTTCACCCCAGTTTTCCCGCCCACCGACGAATCCACCTGCGCTACAATCGTTGTGGGAATTTGCACGAACGGAATGCCCCGATAGAAAATGGATGCCACAAATCCTGCTAGATCGCCGACCACGCCTCCGCCCAGAGCGACTACCACAGATTTCCGGTCATGACCTGCGCGGATCATTTCGCGACAAAGTGTTTCCACATGCCCCATCGACTTCGACGCCTCGCCCGCTGTCACAGTGTGCAGAGTGGGGCGAAAACCGGCAGCTTCTAACGATCCTAACAATGCGCCCGAGTGGAACCGCGCCACCGTCTCATCGCTGATGACCGCAGCATGCAGTCCGGAAAGTCCCGCTTGTGAAATCAAATCACCGGCATGGATGAGCGTGCCAGGGGCAACGAGCACTTCGTAAGATCTCTCGGCTAAATCAACTTGGACAGCAGGCATGGGTGGAGCATGGAAATTGAAGTGAGCATGTCCAGTTCATCTCTGCGGCTGGCGGCCATGAGAAGATAAAGGCATGTGATGCTATGAGCTTCCCACGCTTTTGCAGAAAGGCGGGCTTTTTGGATTTAAAATGATCTCACTGACGTTGCTCACGCTGTTCGACTCGAAGATCCAACGTGCGATTCCTGAGATTAAATCAGCTTCCCAGTGGACCTCCATGCAGGTGGGGCTTTTCGTTCATCAGGCCATCCCCTTGAGACGAAATTAACCTAACTGAATAAAATCAGCTTGCTCCATTTAGTTTTATTTAATAATTCCCACGCAGATGAGTGATTACCCTATTCAAACTCGATGGATGCGCCTGTTCGCGCCCTTAGTTTGGATCGCGATCATTCAGGTTCTCGTCATTTCGATGATGAGCGTCTCGCCCAAGTTGCACGAGTGCTGCCACTCGGATTCTCATGAGTCCAGTCACCATTGTCTCGCTACAGATTTCCAAGCGGGGTCCATTGATCTCACTGTCATCGCCCCGATTGTGGCTCCGAATTTCCTGCTGAAAGTTGCTGGAGCGGAGTTTATTTCTGTGAAAGTTCGCCACGTACTGCCTTATCATTTGTGTGGCAGCTTACTTGTGCACGGGCCGCCCGACTTTGCCTGATAGAATCGATTCGTTTCGCGGGGACAACGTTTGTTTCCGCGCCTGACAAGCGTGGCAGATGCCATGCACCATACATAATATCTATCATGCATTCTCATGTACATTCACAAATCTGTATCCATTTTCATCGCCAGTGTTCTTATTTCTATCCGACTTCAAGCCGAGGAGCCCGCTCCTCTGCCTGCCTCCAACGAGGCAATCCAGAAACAACTCCTTGAGATGGAAAAAAGCATCCAGGAAATCCAGTCCCAACATCAGTCACAAATCGACAACCTCAAGAAACAGATCTCTGACCAGCAGTTAGTGATCGAGACCTTGAAACAGTCCCCGCCACCACACTCCTCTCACGAGGAAAGTCCGCCTGTGCTGGCAGAACTTCCTCCCGCGTTTCCGACCCATGATGCGACAGTCGTCGCTGGTTCTCCAGTAGTGCTTCCACCAGCCAGTGCATTAGGGGTTCCCACCGGAGATGTTTTTCCCACCACAGATTCTGCGGTGGTTGCAAGCTCTCCAGCAAGCGCTCCATCTTCGGGCCTCATTTCATCACCGGGCTTAATCGGGGGTAGCGGAAGTGCGGCGAAGGGCAGCTACCTGAACATCTCGTTTGATGCGATCATTGTCGGAGCCGCTTCCTCCGATGATGATCTTAGCACGCTCGAAGTCGGCGATCATGATCCGCAGCAAAACGGCTTCAACGCCAGAAACGTGGAACTCGCGCTTGATGGTGCGGTGGACCCGTATTTTGAAGGTTTTGCTAACATTGTCTTCAAGCTTGATAATAACAATGAAAGCGCTGTGGAAGTGGAGGAAGCGTTTGGCCAAACCACCTCTCTGCCCTATGGCCTACAATTCAAAGGAGGGCAGTTCTTCACCCCATTCGGTCGCAACAATCCCATGCATCCGCACACATGGGATTTCGTGGATGCACCACTGGTCAATGGGATGATGTTAGGTCGTGATGGATTGCGCGGTGTTGGTGCACAGGTCGCTTGGGTGATTCCAACTCCGTTTTACGCACAGGCACTTCTGGCCGTGCAAAATGGTCAAGGTGGCACCAGCTATTCCTTTCGTAATCCGGGCGAGGATGACACGTTCTTTGGTAGGCCGACGGTCAACCGCCAGACCACCAGCATTTCGGACATGGTTGTCACGCCGCGTTTGGAGGCATCGTTCGATCTGACCCCCACTCAGACAATTCTAACGGGAATCTCCGCAGCCTTTGGGCCGAATGATACCGGTGAAGATAGCCGCACCGAAATTTATGGGATCGATTTATTCTACAAATGGAAACCCGGCAATGCCGAGGGGGGCTGGCCATTCGTTAAATGGCAGAGCGAAGCAATGTTTCGTCGTTACGAGGCTGGACGGGGTCTTGATGATGCCTTTCCCAGCGCAGAAATTTTCAACGACTGGGGTGTCTATTCTCAAGTCGTGTGGGGCTTCCGCAAAGGCTGGGCAGCAGGAGTGCGGGGCGATTATGTCAAAATTGATAACTCTTCCATCACGGATGACCCTTTGCGGCAAAGTAGGCTCCGCATGTCCGCAGACCTTTCGTGGTATCCTTCGGAATTCTCGAAACTGCGCCTTCAATATAATCACGATATCCTTGAGTCCACCGACTTTCTTGCGAAACGAGACGAAGACTCACTTTTCCTGATGTATGAAATCAGCCTAGGTGCTCATGGCGCTCACAAATATTAATCTATCACTTAATGACTCGAATTTTATGAAACCGAATATACTTTTTATAATCGCGGTCTGCACCGCTTCTATCGGCTCGGCTCAAGCCAAACTGAACGTCGTCACCACATTGTCCGATTATGCCGCCCTCGCCCGAGAAATCGGTGGTGACCATGTGGACGTTACAGTCATGGGTAAACCTACCGAGGACCCGCATTTTGTCGATGCTCGGCCGAGCTTCATTGTAAAACTGCGCACCGCTGATGTGCTCATCGAAGGAGGTGCCGAGTTGGAAGTCGGTTGGCTGCCGCCGTTGCTCCAGACAGCGCGGAATTCGAAAATCGAAGTCGGAGCACCCGGTCGCGTGCTTGCCTCTGAGGGCATTCACCTGCTTGATGTGCCTGCTACATTAAGCCGTGCAGCAGGTGATGTGCATGCTTCGGGCAATCCACATTTCATGGTGGACCCTATCATCGCCAAGGCCGTAGCCGCGCACATCGCTGTGGCTTTTGCCGCCGTTGACCCCACAAACTCGGTGATCTATCAGGCGAACGAGAAAAAATTTGAAGCAATGATCGATACCAAGCTTCAGGAGTGGGGCCGGGCGATGTTGCCGTTCCGTGGCCGCCATGTGGCCGCATATCATGATGACTGGCTCTATTTCGCCCATCGTTTTGGATTGGATGTGAATGTCTTCTTAGAACCGAAACCCGGCGTGCCGCCATCGCCTGCGCGCCTCGTGGAAGTGATCAGTTTGATCAAGAGTAACCAAATCAAGGCCATACTGGTTGAGCCCTATCATAATCGAAAAATTGCTGAAAAAGTTGCAAGTTCCACCGGGGCCCATGTCGTGGATATGGCCCAGTATCCAGAGGCGTTGCCTAACACCACAAGCTATGTCGGTTTGATTGATATCCTCGTCACCCGCATAACCACCGCACTTAAAAACTAATCGTATGTGGGAAGTCATGATGTGGCCGATAATGGCCTGCGTATTGTTGCCGGGACTCCTTGTTTACCTTGGTTTGCACGTCGTCCAGAGAGGGATTATTTTCATCGACATTGCGATGGCTCAAATGGCCTCGCTTGGCGTCTGCTTCGCCGTGATGAAACACATGGACCCGGGTGGGCCAATCACATTTTGGATCTCGTTAGGATTCACAGTTCTCGCAGCGGGGCTGTTTGCCTTCACCGGCAAGCGCAGCGGGGAGGTCCCGCAAGAAGCTATCATAGGCATTTCATATGTAGTAGCGGCTGCCGCTTCAGTGATTCTGTTAAGTTACTCAACGGAAGGTGATGAACAGATTAAGAACATGCTCGTTGGAAACATCCTGCTCGTCACCAAGGAGGAAATCTTCCGAACAGTTGCATTGTTTGCGGGTGTAGGGATCTTTCACTGGTTTGCGCGAAAGAAGTTTATGCTATTTTCGTTCTCACCCAAGGAAGCGGCTTTTAACGGACTGCCCGTGAAACTGTGGGATTTTCTTTTCTACGCCACTTTCGGGGTAGTGGTCACCAGCTTTGTGCAAATCGTCGGGGTATTGTTAGTATTTACTTATCTGATTGTTCCAGCCGTCTGTGGGATCCTCACGGCACGCCGCTTTGGCGCGCGGCTTGCCATCGGAGTCGTGTTGTCGTTGATCGGCGGAGTGAGCGGATTGATGGTTTCCTTTTATCAGGATCTTCCGTCCGGTGCGGCCATCGTTTGTGTGTTTGGGGCGCTGTTGGTATTCGCCGGAATCGTCTCAGCTTTTCTCAATCGGAAGTCATCTATCGGAACGCCGCCTGACATGCCGAGTTGATCTCCGGCGTGCTTCGTGATTTCTTCCGGTATGGAAATTCGTAAGCGGGAGCAGCAAGTGCCATTCACCACCAAGGACGGATCCACCATCCGTAGTTTGTTGGACCTATCCAATGCGCCAGTCGTCCATCAAAGCCTCGCCGAGGCTACGCTCCCTGCCAATGGTGAAACGGAGCGGCATTATCATAAAATCAGCGAGGAACTTTACTACCTGCTCGCTGGTACTGGAATTATGGAGATTGATGGAATCTGCCAGGAGGTCCATCCCGGCGATACAATTCTTATCCCTCCCGGTGCCTGGCACCAGATCCGCGCCATCGAACCATTGCAGTTCCTCTGCTGCTGCTCACCGCCGTATGCTCACGAGGATACGTATTTTGCGTAATTGGAATGAACAATTTCGTTAGGCTTTAAATCAGGTCGGTAGCAGTGTGCTGGAGCCTAGCGGAAAGCAGCTTGTCCACATATTTTGCGAGCATATCCACTTCGAGGTTCATCGCTTGGCCAATGGCTGCGGCATGCAGGTGGGTGTGCTCCCAAGTGTGCGGGGTGATCCAAAAAACCGCGCCATCTGGGGTAAGATCAGCGATTGTTAGGGAGATGCCGTCGAGCGTGAGCGAGCCCTTGTCGATGCACAGGCGATGGATTTCGGGCGGCAATTTAACGCCGACAATGTGATCCTGCCCGGTTTTCTCAAGGCGAGTGATCGTGCCTGTGGCGTCCACATGACCCTGAACGAAATGGCCGCCAAAGCGATCTCCTACCATCATCGCACGTTCGAGATTGACGATTGAGTTCTTGGCGAGCGAACCGAGCGAGGTGACTCGCAACGTTTGTGCTAACAGGTCAAATGAAACGCGGGGGGGTGCAAGGTCCGCCACGGTTAGGCAGCAACCGTTGATGGCAACGGAGTCTCCGAGCGAGAGATCGTTAGAGAATGGGATTTTTAAAGTTAGCCGTGCTTGCTCGCCCTTCAGTTCGAGCGAGATGACCTTTCCTGTGGCTTCGACGAGTCCGGTGAACATGGTGGTTTACGGGTGGGTTTGATCGATGGCGGGTGGATTTTCCGAAGGGCTATCAGGGTGTTCCTTGGCGGTGCCGTTAGGAAGGATGATAAAACTAAGGTAAACGATGAGAGTCGGCACCAAGGCTCCAAGCAGCAGCCCTAAGGGAGAGATCCCGTCTTTAAAAAATCGTGAGAGAATGCTTTGACCCGCAGGATTTGGGGCATTGGCGATCACTGTAAGTCCACCACCCGTTACGGCTCCGGCGACAACGGCGTGTTTTGCTGCGAGGGAAAGCCCTTCCACCTGGGAGGCGAGATAGGTGATGGCGGCATTATCATTGAAAGCGGTGAGAAGGGTAGAGCCGAGCATCAACGCTTGATTTGGCAGGGCCATGATCACCGGGGTAATCCACCATGATTGGCAACCGCCGTGGATCACCAGACCTGCTAGGAAAAAGCCAACAAGCAGCGGGCTTTTTAACGAAATGGGATTCTGGTGATGGCCAGTTGCATGAATGAATGCCATGAAGAAAAGAAAGCCGCCGATAAAAATTACGGGATAATGGGCCGTGTAAACCGTCCAAGCGAGGAAGGCCAAATGAACGAGCGTTATCCAAACAGGGACCAGGTCCTCCCGTTCGTGCCAGGCAGTCTTTTCAATCACGCCATCCTCGTGACCATCTGCTCTATCAGAAATTTTGAAAAATTCCTTGCGGAAGAAAATGAAGTAAATGCCGGTAGATAAGGCAATTCCAATGGTCGCCTTCCAGCCAAAATGCTCTAACATAAATAGCGTGTCCCAACCCCATTTCCCCGCGACCATCAGCACCGGCGGTGCGGCGAAGTGGGTGAGTGTGCCACCGACGGAAATATTCACAAACAACAGCCCGAGCGTGCCATAAGCAAGCATCGGTGGCGGATCGAATCGATAGAAACGTTTGGCTAACAACAATGCGCCGATAGTCATAGCGGCAGGCTCGGTGATGAAGGAGCCAAGGATTGGCGCGATAATCAGCACGCTGATCCACCAGGCAGCGGGTGTGCCATTGCCCAATGCCGCGGCCTTTGCCATTAGGATTTCCGCAAAGCGCAGGACGGGGCGGCTCGCGGCGATGGCCATGATGACGAAGACGAACAGGGGCTCAGTGAAAACCCTATCCTTTGCGATATAGAGTATAAAGTCGTGCCACGAATGATAGTAAACCGCTGCACCTGCTAGGGCGATCACCCACATGCCAAACACCGCCTCCACTTCGCCGAGGTAGTGAAATACGGTGGCGGAGAACGAAACTTCCGCGACACCGTCCGGGTGCTGATTGTCCTTCACGCCGCAGCGTTTTAGCTGCTCTTCGTGTCGATGTTCCAGCTTGTGGGACAGTTTGGTGAACGAACTCGCGGCAAAGGTGTGTAGGATTGCTAGAAGAAAGATCAGGGATGCTGCGACGTTAAAGGGCTCTAACGTCGCCCGGGTTTTGAGGGTTTCAATGATTCCATCTTCCGCAGACGGGTAAGTCTCTATCGGTTTTGGAAACGTAGAATACTGGGTGCTGCCGTCCTGCAGCCTGGGGTAGGCGGGTTGGTCATGTCCGTCTTGCTCTGCGAAAATCCACTGTGGTATCAGAAACAGGACCGTGGCGAGGACGCAGCAAAATGACTTCATGGCGAAAAACACACTACTTTCTAAGGATAGAGAAGAGGGGCGGCAAGAGTAAGTTGAACGCTCGTTGCCCCGCTGCTGGACTCAAGCATCGGTCAATTGAGGCATCAGCCATTTTTCCCGGCGGAACCAAGTTTCTTGGCGCTTCGCATATTGACGGGTGGCGGCATTGATCAGTTCCTCGCAGGTTGGACGATCAATGTCTCCCGCGATGAGTGAGCGAATCTCGCGGAAGCCGATGGCTTTCTCACAATTGGAGGAAACTCCCTTCAATGCAGCGACTTCTTCCACTGCACCGTGATCCAACATGGTGCGGGTTCTCAGTGCGATTCGGGCATGGAGATCTGGACGGCTGCGGTGGATGACGATGCCGCGTAGTTGGGATGATATTGCAATCGTTTGTGATTCCCATTGGTCGCGTAGGTCGGATGCTTTCTGCCCGCTGAGAAGGCAGATTTCCAAAGCCCGCGAAACGAAGCGTCGATTTTGCAGGGCGGTGCGTGAAGCTTCTATCGAATCTAACTCTTGGAGTTTAGCCACAAGGTCTTCGAGTGATTTTGCATCCATTTCAGCTCGCAAGGTGGCGTCTCCCGTCGGAAGCGGAGCCGCACCATGGGTGAGAAATTTCAGATAGAGCCCGGAGCCACCGGTGATGATCGGGGTTTTTCCGCGTGCTTGGATTTCTGAGATGATCGGTTTCGCCAGTTTAACGTAGCGCTGTGCATCGGCGGATGAAGTTGGTTCAAGGACACCGTAGAGATGATGGGGAGCCTTGGAGCGCTCTTCGACGGACGGCGCGGCACTGACGATTTCTAATCCTCGATAGAGCTGGAACGCATCGGCATTGATAATTTCACCGTCGAGTGCTTGCGCATACTCTAGCGCAAGGCTGCTTTTCCCGGAGGCGGTGGGGCCGCAGATGTAGAAGGGTTCGTTCATGATTTAGGCGGAATGAATTCCGCGCTCTAATTGCTAGAACGGGAATTTGCCGCCGCCGAGACCTTTCATCATGTCTTTCATGCCACCTGCGCCGCCCATTTGTTTCATCATGGCGTTCATTTTGTTAGGTGACTTCATCATCTTGCGCATTTCGCCGAACTGTTTGATGAGCTGGTTCACCTCCATGATCGTGGTGCCGGAACCGGCTGCGATGCGTTGGCGACGGGAGCCTTTGATGATCTCGGGACGGGTGCGCTCTATCATGGTCATCGAAAGTACGATGGCTTCGGTGCGTTTGATTTTTTTTGTATCGAAGGCACCTGCAGGAAGCTGCTTTTTGATTTTACTAAAGCCGGGCATCAGCCCTAGAAGACCTTCTAGCGGACCGAGGTTTTGGATCATTTTCATCTGATCGAGGAAATCAGTGAAATCGAATTTACCTTCCTGTATGCGCTTCATGGAACGCATGGCATCGGCCTCGTTCACTTTGTCGGCGACTTGTTCGACCATGCCGACGATGTCTCCCATGCCGAGAATTCGGTCGGCCATGCGACTGGGGTGGAATTCGAAAAGTTGATCTAACTTTTCTCCTTCGCCCGCGTATTTGATTGGCTTGCCGGTGACGCTACGCATCGAGAGGGCTGCGCCGCCACGGGCATCGCCATCGAGTTTGGTTAGGATAATCCCCGTGATGCCAACGGCGTCGTCGAAATGTTGAGCGACGGATACGGCTTGCTGGCCGGTGGCGGAATCGGCAACTAACAGAGTTTCTTTAGGGTTGACGAAGGCGTGCAGGCGCTTGAGTTCGGCGACGAGGCGCTCGTCGATTTCTTGGCGTCCTGCGGTGTCGAAAATGAGAACGGTGCCTTGTTGTTGCTCCGCCCAGACCAGTGCGTCTTTAGCGACTTTGACGACATCCGTCTCGGTGGCATCAGGTGTGTAACAGGGGATGTCAATTTGTTTTGCCAGAACTGCTAACTGATCAATCGCGGCAGGGCGGTAAAGATCGCAGGCAATGAGCAATGGGCGACGACCTTCTTTTTTCAGTCGGTAAGCAAGTTTGGCGGAAGTAGTGGTTTTCCCCGCACCATTGAGGCCGCAGATGAGGATGTGGGCGGGCGGATTGAGATTGAGGGGAGCTTGATCACCGCCTAGCAGAGCTGCGAGTTCATCGTGAAAAATTTTAACGATTTGCTCGCCGGGTTTAATCGACTTGAGCACGTCCTCGCCAAGAGATTTTTCCTTCACCCTGGCGATGAAATCCTTGGCGACGGCGAACTCGACGTCAGCCTCTAGCAATGCAATACGGATTTCGCGCAGGGCATCGGAGATGTTTTTTTCCGAGATGCGGCCGACGCCCCGGAGGTTACGGAAGGTTTTGTCGAGGCTGTCTGATAGAGAAGAAAACATGTCGGTGGAAAATGTTGGGTTGAAATAGAAGTGAATCGGATAGGGGGCTTATTCGCCGGGCGGGAGATAGGCGGATTCCAGGTCAACTTTGAATGACCAGCGGAGCGGTGCTTCGGGAGCTTTCCCTGATGTATCTTTCCATGCGATCGACACTTGGCAACTCGCTTGACGTAGGCGGCGGTTGACCAGCCATGAAAATTTCCCGGTTTCTACCGCGAAATTCGCAGGAACTTCGCCGAAGCCAGCAACCTTCATCACGAGGGATTTCGCATCGAGATTTTGTACTGTGGAAAGGTCTGCGGAAATTTCTGGCAGGCGGGTGTTGATCACGCTTCCGGGCTGGGGCATTACGGGAAAAGAGGTGGTCTGGGCGAGACCGGAGCTTGCATCTCCGGGGATCGCCCCACCATCGCGGAACGATGTGGCAATTTCGAAACCCTTATCATAGTTTCCGAGAATGATATTACGAGGTAATGTTTCGTTAGGTGAGGATCGAGTCACTTTGCCGGGGATGACGGTGAACATGTATTGGTATCCTAACTCATCGCCCAGTTTGAGCATTTCCTCAGTGTAGAAGCCGCCGGGGTAAGCATAGGTGGTGACTTTCACCGGAAACTTGGATTCCAGAAAAACTTTAGAGTCACCCATTTGCATCCGCAGATAGGCGTCGTAAGCGGGGATCCCCTTTTTGCGGGCGTTTTTCACCGCGATGGGGTAGGGGTGATTGACCGAGTGGCTACCGATAGAGGCACCGTGGGCAACCATTTCCTGAATCATTGCAGTGGTTAGTGCTCTGCCACCACCATCAACGTAGTCTTTGTAGAGATACATCGTGAAGGGGAAGTTAAGCTCTTTAAGGATCGGGTAGGCGTCAGTGTAAAAAGATTTCCAACCATCATCAAAGGTTAGCAGAATGGATTTTTGTGGGACCTCTTTTTCTCCTTTTTTCCATGTGATGAAGTCAGCCATCGATATTACGGGAATTCCTAACTGCCGGATTACTTCCATTTGTTTTCGAAACTTGGAGGTGCGCGTGCGCATGGCCGTCTCGGGTGCTGTTTCGGAAAAATCATGGAAGCCGAGCACTGAAACCCGCACGCCGTCATCTGGCAGAGCAGGTGCCTCAACTGGCCGGGGGGCGGGCGCGGGATTTTCCTGAGCCCACAAGCAGGCGTTCGTGAGGAGGCAAAGAATTAGGGCGAATTTCGTCATGGAAAATCCGAGGATACGAGCGGGAGCGGACTTTTGGAAGTCTCAAGTCTCCCGCAGTCGGCGTTGTGCGTGTCATTTCAGGCCGGATAGGGCCCGACTGATTGCCTTTTGCACGGATGGGTTCGCCAGATTGCCAAGGTGGCCACCATCCGGGAAAACCGTCAATTGTGACGGGGCGAGCGTGGATTGCAGCCATGAGAAATCTTTTGCAGGGAGCAGGAAATCATTTCTGTTAGTGATAACTCGGACTTTGGATTGAGATTTCAGATTGCCCTCGTGAGTCCTGAGACTGCCCTCTCGCAACATAGCGTTCAAGCTGACGCCCTTTTTCTGATAGTATGGAACCGCGAATTTAAGGAAATAGTCCTTGTAGGAGAGACTCATAATTTCCTGATAACTTGAATCCCGGCGCCACGCGGAAAGAGGAGTTTTGAGAATACCCATGTTAGATCTCGTTTGGCTGCTGTAGATGATGTCCCGCAGGGTGATTCGGAAAGTAAGTCCAATGAGATATTTCGACTCGATACCACTGAATGGGAGGACGGTAGTGGCGGAGGGAGTTAGAGTCGCGCTCATGGTGGCTTTGTGGAGTGTATTATTTACGAGCGCTTGGCGTTCGGACGCGGGCCAGGCCATGGGAGCGTCTTGGAAACCGTCCACGCATTTTCCACCGTGAATCAAATCCACGGGTGGGTTGACGGCGAGGTAGCGATCGAAGTGAAGCAACTCGGGGGCGGTGTGGTTTTCATCGGCAGCGAGGTGGAGAGTTAGGAAACCGCCCATGGAAAGGCCCACAAGTGCACGCTTTCCGAACCTCCCGGGATACTTGGCGGAGAGGGAGCGGTCGGCTTCGGTCATTGCAATAAGAAGGTCACGGCTGTCGACCGGTGGGTAAATGGGCAGCGCTGCGGATGAGGCATTTTCCATGAATTCCGGGTGGAAAACGCTCGTGGTGGTGACCACCGAGAATCCGCTGCGATGTAGATGTTCGGCCACTGATAGAGTCGTCAATGATAGACGGTGCGAACTCAGGCCGGGAGAGAGATATACCAGCGGGGCTGTTCCTGACTGAAGCCAGTAATTAAATTTTAACTTCCGTCCTGTGGTGGGAATGCGAACGCTGATTTCCTTGCCTCGGCTGAGGAAATCAGGATCCTGATAGGAGATCCGAGCTGCCGCGAGGGTTTGCAATGTCGGTTTGTCGATCGGGCCTTTTACCCTCCAATCAGGTTGTTGGTCTTTCGTGGCATAGGTCCATGCGTATTTTACTAACTCATAGGAATCCGTTTCTGCTTGAGTGAGGCGTCGAGCCTCTTCGGTTTTATCAGATGCCGTGTTATAAGTGGTGCCGTAAGAGCCGAGGGTATAGGGATATTCGTAGTTCCATGGTTTAACTAACTCGTCCGCGACGAAGCCGGTGGCATGACGATCATCGCTCGGGCCGAAAAACGGCATCATGACGTAAGTCTGCGGTTTCCATCCCCATTTGCCGAATGTCTCGCTGAAATCCGCTTCGGATTTTGGGATGTTCCATTTGCTGGCGACGTCGAAAAATCCGAGGCCGCCCACTGTGGTGTTAGTGAGGAATCGCAGCGTCTCGTTCCCAGCACCGGACCAGCGGCCTTGGAGCACATGATTGAGCGCGCGGCCCGGGTAGATGATATTGTGAGTGAAATTGTTGATGGAAGTGCGGACGGGCTTGGCGACCACGGCCCGGTAGGCGCGCGCCGTAGGTTGCATCACCCCAGCAAGAAATCCTTTGTTAGTTGCCCACATCGCGCGGTTTACAGGCTCCAAGGGGTCTGCCATGATATCAGGCAGAGGTGTGCTGCTCTGGGCCACGAAAGGTGAAGTTTGAACTTCCGGCTTAGTCCATGTGCAAGCGCTGAGGAGACTGGCCGGGAAAATGAACGACAAGCACCGGGTAGAGCGGAAAAATTGGTAAATTGGGCGCATTTGATGGTCCATCGCTAAGGTGTGAATCGCCGACAAACTAGTCCGCTTGCCTTCCGCGTAAAGTGCTGATGTGAACGTTTTCAGCAAATGAGCACCTTGGTAACTTTTTAATACAGCACAAAGTGCGCCGGATTGGTTCCAAAAACGGTCACTCTTTTAGTTGGCAATTCAGTGATTTGGCGTCTGACCCATTTACGAATCCTTGATTCTTAAAGTTAAAATTGCCAACTCGGGAGGACAGGTAAAACAAATCCAAGGCACCGAGGTGCCTGCACAGCGTGTCACGAAAAGCTTGGAATTCCAGCTTGAGTGAGGGCCATAATTGAAGTCTGCCCGTATTTCACCGTGCGGGGAGCGTATCCGACGAGGAGCACTCGACGGTGAAAAACCTCCTCAGCGGCCCTCACGAATGCGTTCCGCCAGCATCTCAGGCAGGCCCGCAGCGATGATTTTCGCCTGCGTTTTTTCAATGTCGTATTCGATGCGCCGGAAGACGATCCGCTTGTTTTCGAGATCGAAAATTGCATAACAAGCACGCCAATCGCCATCGCGAGGTTGGCCGACAGAGCCCACATTGATGAAATATTTCGCGCCATCTTCGATCGTCACCGACTCGGCGGGCACTTCGCTCACGCGGTCCGATTTCATGTAAACCCGGGGCACGTGAGTGTGTCCATGAAAGCAAACTTGGGTGAATTGATAGGAAAAATTCGACATCGCATCGAAGCGATTGGTCACGTAATTCCAGTTTGCCGGTTGATCGAGCGTGCTGTGAACCACGGTAAAATCAGAGACTTGCCGGACCATTCGGAGCCGGTTGAGCCACAGGCGCTGCTCTCCGGAAAGCTGAAGGCGCGTCCACTCCAAAGCGGCTGCGGCCACTGGATTCATGCTGTCTAGCGAGTGATTTCCCGAGGCGTCTTCATCGTGATTTCCCTTTACGGTGGGGCAATTCATGGCGCGGACAATTTCCAAACAAGCAGCGGGATCTGCGTTGTAACCGACCACGTCACCCATGCACACATAGTCCGTGACGCCCTGTTGCGAAGCGTCTTCGAGGACGGCCTCGAGGGCTTCTAAATTGGCATGAATGTCACCGAAAAGAGCGATCCGCATGGATGAGGGAGGGAAGGGACAGAAAGGTTTGTTGCTTGAGCCGACTCTGTCGAGACGAAACCAGAGCGTCTATTTGCTGAACCACTCATCTGGGCCAGCAGGCGGCTGCAGGGCCTTGCTGAATATGCTTTTTTCTGGGGGCACGGATAACGATCTTTCCAAGGATTCCAGCCCGGCAGCCACTCCGTAAATAGGAAAACGCTCGCGTGTCCGCCGCCAGTGATCCCCAAGGGCTTCGTATGCTTTTTGCGGAGTCTCAAAGAGTTCGATGGCACGCTGGGCCACGTCCATCGAGGGATTTTCATGGACCTCCAGAATCAACAGCAACATCGTCACCGTCGGGGTGTGGTTTTTTGGATTCGTATAAAGCGAGCGGGCCATTGCGAGCGCTTCGGTTTCTTTACCGGTGACGCGGGCAAGCGCATAAAACTGGGCGCGGCGAACGTAACTCAGGGCCTTACCTGTGTCCGCTGATTTTCGATAGGCCTCGGCGGCAGCGGCGAAGGTCTCGTTCGGATCGCGGAATGCAGGGAACTTGTTAGTATCTGATAGGAGGAATCCGAGGTTCGCCTCTAGGCTCCAGTCATCTGGATTGTTGCGAATGCCGCGTTCAAGGAAGGCGCGACCCTTGAGGATCGACGAGCGCCATGCTTCACGACGGCGCAGCGCTGGCATTTTTGAATCATTCAGATAGTAAGAAGCCGCGTTGTAGGACAGATGCCATGATCCGGTTTCCCAATAGTAGCGAGTCCGCGGTGCCAGATCGACGATCGTGTCATAGGTGTCCGCCACATCATCCCATCGCTGCTCTTGGAAAAAACTGAAGGCGCGTAGATTGAGGAACGTTGCCACCAGCGTGCGGAGTCCGCCAAGCGCAACCGCAGAGCTGGTCTGCCCGATCTTATCCCGAGTCCCAATCTCTAACGGTGGTGGCGTAAGAGAGGCCGCGCGGAGGGCGTGGCTGAGGCCTGACTCAAGGGGCATTCGCGCGGCACCAAACGCAAGCAGCGCCATGATCACAACCCCGTTTTTCTGCCAGACTTTCACGAAATTAGAATTCCTTTTCCGCAAAGATGAACCAAGAGGCCATGGTGAAAAATACCGCGTAAAATAAGCCGATAAACGTGAGTTTGGCCAACAAAAACAAGGGAAATGCCTGCCCCTCAATGACGGCGTCGATCACATTGAAGAGCTGGAAATCCGGCAGCACGAGCGAGATCGCAAGCGAGGCCAGTCTTGCGCAAACTCCCTCTCCCGCAGCACCCGCCTGAAGATAAGCATCCCGCGCATCTGCCTGGAAGTGACCGATGAAATAGATCAAGAAACTGATGATGGTGGTGAACAAGGTGCTCGTGGAAAATGTCGAGATTAACAACGCTAATGACGCCATGATCGAGGCTCGCAGAAAGACCGCGAACACCGCGCCTTGCAGGGACCAGTTAGGCGCGTTTGCCATCGTTTCCGTTTTTAATGAATCAATCGCTTCCTGTGGCCAACCCATGTTGTGTGCCATCTCGATTTGCTGGTCTAACACGATTCCGGTTCGGATGTGCAGCACGAGGGTCATCAGCCCGTCCATCAGTGCGAGTGAGACGAAAACTAGTAGAATTACGCCCAGCAATTTTCCTGCGAGATAATCGAAGCGCGGCACCGGCTTCGCCAAAATGGTGTAGAGCGTCCGGTCCTCCACGTCCTTTGGCAGCAGCAGCGCGGTCGCCACGATGGATAGAACCACGGAAAACAAAGTCATGGTGCCAAGTGACCAGCTCTTAATCGAACGCAACACGTTGATCCCTACGGATTCAGGCCCTTCGTGTTGAGGGAGATCAAAAAAGTTACTAGCGATGGCGATCACCGCGAATACCGCTAGAAAATAGAAAACTTTCATTCTCACCAATTGAGTGAAAGCGTGCATTGCAATCACCGAAATGCGGCCCAAATGCGAGCCCTTGGCAGTGGTGGTATTCATCGGTCGTCCCCTTTCGTCGTTTCGCGGAGGAAAAGCCGCTCTAGCGTGGTTCTCGGCTTGCCCGTGCGGATGATCGACGTTCCCGCCGAGCTGCCGACCAGCGCTGTGATCTGTGAGATGAGTTCAGGGCTGGCGTCTTTCAAAATGATTTCAGTCTGATCCTCGATAGCGATTAGATCTTCCAAGCGCCCTTCCTTTACCATTCTTCCCCTGAAAATAATTCCGACGTGATCGCACACTTCCTGCACCTGTTCGAGCAAGTGGGAGCACAAGAAAACCGTGATGCCTCGCTCGCGAAGTTTCATGATGAGATCTCGGATTTGCCGCGACCCGATCGGATCCACGCCGGCCGTCGGCTCGTCCAAAATGACTAAGCGCGGTTCCTGAATGAGAGCCTGCGCGAGCCCGATCCGCTGCAACATGCCTTTGGAATAACCGCCGATCCGGCGGTCGCGTGCGCTCTCCAGATCGACTAAAGCGAGGAGCTCACTCACCCGGTTTTCTAGCAGTTTCCCCCTCAGTCCGCAAAGTTTGCCATAAAACCGTAGTGTTTCCGCTCCGCTCAGGTGTTTGTAGAAATAGGGATTCTCCGGCAGAAAGCCCACGTCATTGCGCGAATCCACTTTTAAAGAGTCCTTGCCAAAAATCGCGCAAGTTCCGGCTGTCGGCGCTACCAGACCGAGTAGCGCTTTCATCGTTGTGGATTTTCCGGAACCATTCGGCCCGATCAGCCCGTAAACTTCGCCCGGCATAATTCGGATCGAAACGTCGTCCACCGCGCGCAGCATCTGGCGGCGGAAGGACGTCTTAAAATCCTTCACCAGATTTCGGATTTCTACAGCAGGGGTTGGATCAGTCATCAGCGACTTGATGTTTACGGCGCACGCCTTCAATGGCAACGGACAACTTTGTAATTTTGGAGTCCGCGTGCCCAAATGAGAAAGGTCAATTCGATCGTCCATGGGACTCGACAAAGCAAGCGGCTCCGGTCCATGGAAGCCGGAAAATGACGCCGGACGTCTCATGAGTTTGTTTTCAGGAAATTGGAATTATCCGCAGGAACTGCCGGTCGTGGAGCATCGGGAGCAGATCCTTGCCGCAGTCCGAGCTCATCCGGTGGTCGTGGTTGTTAGCGAAACCGGCTCGGGAAAAACCACACAACTCCCGAAAATGGTTGCCGAGGCGTTGGGAGTCGATGGTGGGCGCATCGGCTGCACCCAACCACGGCGGATTGCTGCTGCCAGCGTCTCGAAGCGAGTGGCGGAGGAGCTTCAGGTGCCGCTGGGCGATTACGTTGGCTACCAGGTGCGCTTTGAGGACAGGACCTCGCGTGAAACGCGCATCAAATTCATGACCGATGGAATCCTATTGGCCGAAACGCAGGGCGACCGCGACCTCAATCAATACGAAGCGCTGATCCTCGATGAGGCACATGAGCGATCGCTGAATATTGATTTTTTGTTAGGGTATGTAAAACGGCTGTTGGAGCGTCGTAAGGATTTAAAGTTAGTGATCTCATCGGCCACCCTTGATGCGGGTGCTTTCGCGGAATTTTTCATGGTCAATGGCGTGCCTGCTCCGGTCATTGAGGCCCCGGGGCGGATGTTTCCCGTGGCGGAGTTTTTCCTGCCGCCATTCGAGGACGAGGATCTCCCGCAACACGTCGCGCGAGCCGTCGATTATCTGGGCGAGGTCGAGCCTAACGGTGATGTCCTCATCTTTCTACCGGGTGAGCGCGAAATCCGGGAATGTGCGGATATGCTCGATGGCCGCGAATATCGTGGAACGGAAATTCTTCCGCTATTCGCGCGGCTTGGCTTGGGCGATCAGCAGCGTGTTTTTAATCCCGGAAACAAGCGCCGAATAATTCTAGCAACCAATGTGGCAGAGACTTCTCTAACGATTCCGCGCATCGCCTGCGTGATCGATTCCGGCATCGCCCGTGTCAGCCGATGGAGCCCGGGTAAGGGCGTGCAAAGACTACAAATCGAGCCCGTAAGTCAGGCCAGCGCCCGTCAGCGCAAAGGTCGTTGCGGTCGCGTACGCGATGGGGTTTGTGTGCGGCTTTACGAAGAGGAGGAACTCACCGAGCGCCCCGAATTCACGGATCCTGAAATACGCCGCAGTTCTCTAGCAGGAGTGATTCTACGGATGAAAGCTCTCGCGCTGCCAGAAATCGACGAGTTTCCGTTTCTCGATCCACCCGCCCCAAAAGCGGTGTCCGAAGGCTATCGCACGCTGCGCGAAGTGGGCGCACTCGATAAAGAAAAACGCCTCACGGAATTCGGTCGAGCAATCGCACGTCTGCCCGTCGATCCGCGTCTCGGGCGTATGCTGATAGAAGCCCGCCAGGAAGGATGTCTCGCGGAAGTTTTACCCATCGTGGCTGCCATTGAATCGAGCGATCCCCGCGAGCGCCCTGCGGAAAAAGCCCGCGAGGCGGATGCTGCTCACGCAAGGTGGAAGGATGGCGACAGTGACTTTATCAGTATCCTCCGCATGTGGAGCGATCTTGGTCGTTTCCGCGATGAGCGTGGGCGATGGAAACGCAACGCGCTGAGGAAATATTGTGGACCTGCATTTCTCAACGCACGCCGTGTGATGGAATGGGCAAACGTGCGCGATGAACTGGCTGATCTGCTAGAGAGAGAATGGAAGTTGAAAATTGGAAATATCAAGGAGGGAATTTCGACACCTGCCGGGTATTCCACGATTCACAAAGCACTTCTAGCAGGAGTCCCTCGCCAATTCGGATTGTGGGATCGCGAGTCGAAAACTTACCGTGCGGCGAATGGAGGATTCTTCGCAGTTTTTCCAGGCTCCGGCTTGTTTGGTATTCCAAAACGTTACGAGTGGGTGATGGCGATGGAACTCGTCGAAACCACCCGCTTGTGGGCGCGACGGGTCGCCCGGTTAGAGCCGGTATGGGTGGAGCAAGTTGCCCCGCATCTGTGCAAAAGCAAATATGGCGAAGCTCACTGGGACGAGGTGCAGGGCGCTGTTTATGGCAAGGAAACCGTGATCTGTGGTGGTCTTCCAATCATCGTCGGGCGCAGGATTCACTACGGTCGAGTGGATGCGAAGGCCGCACGAAACATTTTCCTGCGAGAAGGCGTGGTCGGCGGTGGCTTGCGGAAGCGTTGCAAATTTCTCGACCACATCAATGAGATGCGCGGTGAGATCGAAGCAATCGAACAGAAACTCCGCAGGCCCGGCGGCTTGTGGAGCGATGAGGCGGTGCTGCGGTTTTTCGAAGACCGCATTCCAGAGGATATCAACACCGCCGCTGCTTTCCATAGGTGGCTTGAAACTCATGAGGAGACTCTTATGTTAGCCGTGTCTGATGTGGTGGATGAAGATTTCGAAGACCTCGGATTGGACGGATTTCCTGACACACTACGCCATGGCTCTGATGAATATACACTCTACTATCATGCTCTATCAGGCGAACGCGATGATGGCGTGACCCTCGGCGTTCACGTCGATCAACTGCCGAAATTTCCGGACTGGCTGCCGACATGGGGAGTGGATGGAAATCTGTGCGAGCGAGCGGAAATTCTACTCCGCTCGTTGCCGAAAGACTATCGTCGCGTCTGTCAGCCCATCGGCCCGGTGGCGGAGGGGTTTTCCGAATTGTGGATGTTTGCACCGAAGGATCGCCCGATATTTCAGGCTCTATCCGAATACGCCCAAGAGCGAACGGGAGCTCACGTCCCACCGGGGGAATACGATGTTAGTAAATTGCCACCCCACCTCATTACGAAAGTTTGGGTCTGCGATGATGACGCTCAGGAACTCGCTATGGGCGAGGATGTTGCCGCGCTGAAGCTTCAACTCGCCGACCGCATGCGTGTGCGATTCGAGGCCATCGCGAACTCGGATATTGAGAGAAAAGGAATGAGCACCTGGGAAGGGGAAAGTCTACCAGAACGTGTGCAAACCCCCGGCGGCGCGGCATTTCCTGCGCTGGTCGATGAAGGGAAATCAGTCGGGATTCGAGCCTACACTTGCGCCGCCGAAGCAAACGAATCCCACCGCGCCGGTGGTGCGCGGCTGCTTTGTCTCGCCCATGCCGAACAAGTGGCTTACATCACGAAAAAATTTCCGTTAGGTCTTATGGCGAAGGTAGAAATGCCTCGTCTCGGCGCCGGTGGAACGTCGATGAGCGATCTGATTCTGCTAGCTGCAGAAGGCGCGGCTGGCGGAGTTTTCCCAAGATCGCCCGATGAATTCCGCGCACTCGCCGAGGATGCGCGTGGTCGCTGGTATGAAGCCGCGGCCGCCATTGGGAAAAGCCTCGGTGAAATCCACGAAATTCTGCCAGAAATCCGCACTTGGATCAGCAAAAACCTCAAAGACCGCAATCTCGGCGAAATCGCGGAAGATCTCGCGGAGGAACTCACATGGCTTTTCCGCGAACGATTTGCATGGCGGGCGGGCTTCACCGCCCTGTGCGATTACCCGCGGCGCTTGCGTGCCATTCGTTCGCGCTTAGGTAGGATTTCCTCGCTACCCATCGTCAAGGATTTGGAAAAGACGGACCGCTTACGGCGTCTCTGGCAACCGTGGTTCAGCGCATGGACGGCGGACTTCACAGACCCAAATCTCTGGTCGATTGGCTGGATGTTAGAGGAATACCGGATCTCACTTTTCGCCCCGGACATTTCATTGTTAGTGAAAGTTTCCGAGAAGCGAATTGAGGAAATGGTCTTAGGAAACCTTTAGCGAGCAGCTTTTGAGGAAGAAGGCACTGTCCTTGTCGGCCTCACTTCGAAACGGGATTCGTGGGGGTGAGTATGTAGGCTAACTGATCGACACCACGTAGCAATTTCACTTCGACAGGCTGACCGGGGATTAGATAAAAAAACGCGTTAGCGGCATCCGCATAGTCGGCGACTTGGCGGGCACCGATGCTGACAATCACATCGCCCGCCAGAACTCCAGAAGCGGATGCGGGCGAGTTTGGCAAAACGCGGATCACTTGCGGCGATGGTGACTCGGCGCGCAAGGCAAGCCCCAGCCAGCCGCGGACCAGATGACCCCCACTGCAAACATCTCGCCGCACCCGACGCACCGCCTCGGCGGGGATTGCATAGGCGGTATTTCCGGCTCCAGCATCTTGAAACACGATGGCGGCAATTCGGCCGGAATCGTCTGTCAGCGGCGTGCCAGGAGGTGGAACTGGGCCCCCAAAGGTCACTCGGAGCAGCGCGAAGGGTAAAATTTTACCCCCGACTTGTTTGACCCAGCCAGTGGTGCGGCATTTCACAGGTCCGGCGGGCGACAGGGCAACCATGGAGGCACCGGCACTGCCGCTGGCATCAGTCAGCCATTCGCTTGATTTGGTGGGAACGCCATCTTGAAACTGGAGGAATTGAAGTCGTGATACGGGATCATGACCGATCACTTTGAAGGGAATAGGTCGGCCTCCAAGCTCAAGTTTGGGAGTCATCGGGTCTGCACTACCTCCCATCACGGTGACTAAGATCGAATCCCCTTCCACCGCAACGGCAGTTGATTCGCAGGCTTTCGCATTCGCTGCGGCGGGAAAATTAACCCGCCAACGCGGTGAAAAAGCCACGGGCTCGGCCATGCTCGCAGGCACCAGAAATCCTAGCAAAATTCCCAAAGGTCGGATCGACCATCGCCGACGCGGGTATTCCAGATCCACCATTTCGGGATTTCCGGAATTAGAACACCTGTTCGCCCGCACTCCCTTTAGTCGAAGGACTCAAGTCCAGCTGGTCGAGTTGCTCGACCGCAGGCGCAGGTGCCGGAACCACTTGGTAGTTGACCGGAGCTGCGGGAGTTTTTTCTACATCCACGCCTCGTGGAGTGAGGAAAAAGGCAACCGTGAGGGTTGCGTAGGCCAGTCCAGCGCCGTAAGCCCATTTGGATGGGCCAAGGTCGGAAAACGTGGCGGAAAAACGTGCGATCAAACTCATCAGTCCAGTTTTTTTCACAGCTTGCTCGCGCTGGTTGTGATGAAATTCGCAAAGAAAATCCTGCCAGTAACCCTCATCAGGACGCTCATGGCGCTTGAGGGCTAGCAGGTTTCCGATTTGTTCGACCGTTGGTTTCACTGCGATTGATAATTAGGAATTATTAAAAATAAACCCCACATGCAAGTCAATTTTTCAAAATCTTTCTTCCCAGCTATCTTGGAGGGCTGATTGAAGTTGAAGATGCGCATAATGGAGTCGTGAACGAATGGTGCCTTCCGATGAGCTGAGCACCTTGGCGATCTCCCCGTGGGACATGCCTTGGATGTCAAACATCGTCACAACCATTCTGTGGGGTTCAGACAATTTCATCATGGCTTCGTTCAATTTTATCTGAAGTTCGTTTAGATTGGTCTGTCGTTCCGGATTTGCTTCATGGGTCGTATCGATTAGAGCGGGGTCTTGTTGGACGGATGAGTTCAGATCATTCAGGCTCAAACCCGCGCGGCGCTTGCGTTTCTTGAGGAAATTGAGCGTGAGATTGACCGCTATCTGATAGATCCAAGTGTAAAACGTAGAGCCTCCGCGAAATTTTCCGAGCGATTGATAGGAGCGGGCGAAGATCTCTTGCAGCAGATCATGGGTGTCCTCCTTGTGAGAGGTCATGTTATAGACGAGGCCGTAAAGCTTATCGCCATACTTGAGGATCAGGGCGTCAAAGGCACGCGTATCGCCTTGTTGGGCACGCGTGATGAGGTCCTGGTCAGGGTCGGGGGGACGGGGCTGACGAAACATTGAGAGGGGTGTGGTGAGCAGCGAAAAGAGAGTACACCGAAGATCCGGCATGTAAAGGAAGGTGACGGAGGGTGGGGGCACGACGCCTTTGAGGGGGATTCTGTCTGCGTGATTCACCGTGATGAATCCGCTTCTTGCATGCGCTTGTCGAGTGAGGCAGCTTCGCGGCGGTTCAACCATGATTGCTGAAATCCTCCTACAACTCCGCGAAGCTGCGCCGGTCATCATTTCGCTGATCATCATCGAGGGCTTGCTCTCGGTGGACAACATGCTGGCGATCGCGACGCTGGCATCTCAACTGCCGGAAAATCAAAAGAAACTGGCCCTGCGCACCGGGCTGGCCGGAGCTTATGTGTTTCGGGGAGTCGCGTTGTTTTTCGTGGGCTTCATCATGGCGAACGAGTGGATTAAGTTTCTCGGCGCCTTTTACCTGATTCATTTGATGGCAGAGCATTTCAGTCACTTTTGCGCATCAAATGAGGAGGATTCCCAAACGATAACGCACAAGGCGCGGACTTTCTGGTCCACCGTGATCGCGATTCAGCTAATGGATTTGAGCCTGAGCGTGGATAACGTGGTCGCGGCGGTGGCGATGAGTTCTGACATCCGCGTGGTGGTGCTGGGCGTGTGTCTCGTATTGGACTTGTAACATTGTGGTTGTTTGCCTCGGTGAGTTTAAAAATGGTAGAGAAATATCCCATCCTCGAGCACACGGCATTTTTACTCATCGGCTATGTGGGCCTGATTTTATTAGTGGAAATGTCCGCGCTGTATGCCTTTCACACCCATATTCATTTTGGTCCCGTGGGCAAATTTTCCGGCGTGCTAATCATTATAGCGCTCTCGATTTGGTATGCTCGCAGCGCGCCAATGAGGCAGGTGTGCCGCCCTGTTTTCCGAATCGCGAATGTCCCGATGGTCCTTTATGCAAAGGTCTCCAGCATGCTGATCGGTTGGCTGCTGTGGCCATTCAAGAAGCTTTTGGGACGGTGATCGGAAATGATCAGAGATCTCGAATGCGAGCTGACCCGTCAATTGGAGCGCGGAATTCATTCCGCTCGAGACACCCAGCCACATTCATCACAACCCTTGCACCTGCCCCGGCAAGCGTTTAGGACTTCCGTAACACATTTTCCTCATGGCCGCAGATTATACCGAAGACGACATCAAATCCCTAGACTGGCGCGAGCACATCCGCATGAGGCCCGGCATGTATATTGGCAAACTCGGTGATGGCTCCTCGCCCGACGATGGCCTCTACATCCTGTTGAAGGAAGCAGTGGATAACTCCATCGACGAGCACATCATGGGTTACGGGAAAGAGGTCCGCGTGGACATCGATGAGGAGGGCCGTGTGGAGGTGCGTGACTTCGGGCGCGGGATTCCGTTAGGGAAACTTTTCGACTGCGCGGCGATGATCAATACCGGTGCGAAGTATGACAGCGAGGCGTTCAAAAAATCCGTCGGGTTAAATGGCGTTGGCATCAAGGCGGTCAATGCGCTTTCCACGTTTTTTGAAATCCAAGCATGGCGCGAGGGTGAAACGAAATCTCTCGAATTCTCGAAAGGTGTGCTCACCGTGGATATGAAAAATCCGCGCCGTGACGATGGGGCGAATGGCACGCGCCTTGCCTTCGAACTCGATCGCTCAATTTTCCCCGCGAAGGCGAAATTCAAAGAACCGTTCGTGGAAAAAATGTGCCGTTATTATTCCTATCTGAATCCGGCGCTCACGATCAATTTTAATGGTAAGAAATTCCGCTCGAAGGACGGTTTGCTCGATTTGCTGCGCGAGGAAATGGAAAATGAGCCACTCTATCCGCCGATCCATCTCGTCGGGAAAGATATAGAAATCGCCTTCACCCACACTCCTGAGAGCGGCGAGGAATACTATACATTTGTCAACGGCCAGAACACTTCTCAAGGCGGAACTCACCTAACCGCATTCCGGGAGGCGCTCGTCGCCGTTATTCGCGGTTTCTATAAAAAACAATACGAGCCCTCGGATATCCGCGCCGGGATTGAGGCTGCGGTCTGTGTGCGAATCATGGAACCGGTGTTCGAATCGCAAACGAAGACCAAACTTGGATCCGCCGGCATTGCGCCGGATGGTGAGTCGCTGCGCACCTTTATCGGAAATTTCCTGAAGACCAATCTCGACAACTACCTTCACAAGAACCCCCAAACCGCCGAGGCGATCCAGAAGCGGATTATGGCCGCCGAGCGTGAGCGCAAGGATCTCAAGGGCATTCAGAAACTTGCTCGGGAACGCTCGAAACAAGCGAAGGTTCATAACAAAAAACTCCGAGACTGCCGCGTGCGCTACGACAGCAAACACAAGCGGCGCGAGGAATCCACGCTTTTTATCACCGAAGGTGACTCAGCTTCTGGTTCTATCACCAAGAGCCGCGATGTGGAAACTCAAGCAGTATTTTCACTCCGCGGAAAGCCGCTCAACACCTACAGCCTGCCGCGCAAAATCGTTTATGAGAATGAAGAGTTCGCTCTGCTCCAAGCGGCGCTGAACATTGAGGACGGTATCGAATACCTACGCTATAATAAAGTCGTCATCGCCACCGATGCCGATGTGGATGGCATGCACATTCGTCTGTTACTTCTAACGTTTTTCCTCCAGTTTTTCCCTGAAATGATTCGCGATGGTCATTTGTGGATACTTCAAACTCCGCTCTTCCGCGTCCGCAATAAAAAGGAAACGATCTATTGTTATGACGATGAAGAGCGTAAGAAGGCAATGGCGAAGCTCGGTAAAGCCGCCGAAATCACGCGGTTCAAAGGCCTCGGTGAAATCTCACCGGACGAGTTCAGCTTTATGATAGGTTCTGACATGCGCCTCGACCATGTAGAATATGAAGAAGGTAAAGGCGTGAAAGAATTACTCGCATTCTACATGGGTAAGAACACTCCCGATCGCCAAGACTATATCATCGAGAATCTCCGCGAGGACGTTGACAAACAGATTGAAGTCGCCGTCGCCTAATCGATTTCCCTAACGCCTTCGGTGTAGGACGGTAGATAAGAGTGCCCCGAGCCCCAGCAGTAAGCTGGAAACCTCGGGCACGACGACGGTGTGATTCACCACACCCGCCTTGGAATAATCCACGGTGTAACCGAGGTCATCCAATGCGCCAAGCGTTGTGCGGCTGACGAAAAATGTGTTGGATGCCCAGCCTGTCATCAATTCGTGGGAGAAATCCATCCCGGTGAGGCTGCTAACGATCCCTGTATCTCCCGCACCGAAATCCACTTCATTCCAGTGTCCGTTAGCCGTGCCTGAACCGCCGCCTAGCTCGACGGGCACGAAGGTGTCAGCCGAACGGAGGAATTCGCTTTGCCATTGGGCTAGAGCATTTGGGCCAGTATATCGCCCACTTCCATTAGTATAAAGATCATAACTCGTGCTATTTACATTGTTATTAGTATTCCACAAGGTTCCGAGACCCAGAACGTGCGCCATTTCATGCAGCACAACGCCATAAAATGAATTATCAGTGATTAGTCCACCAACGTCTGCCGAATCAAACTCCATGACCCCGGCAGTGGTGTAATAGAGTGCGGATGTGGGCTGCCCAATGGGGTTATTATCATAATAAGTGAAATCTGTTGGTCCGGCACTGCCCAAAACCCCATTCAGGCCATCGATGCTCAGGACGGATGCGTCCACCATGAGGTTGTGTGGCACCTTATCACCGATGGAATCATATTCCAAATCGTAGCCAGTGATGACCGAGTTCCAATAGTCAGCAGCATCGACAAATGTCTGCTTCTGGATCGCAGTCATCGATCCCGTGAAACTCAGGTTGATCAATGACACTGCGTGAGCGGCTGAAACCGTTACGCTGACCAGTGCGATGCGGGCAAGGATTTTCATGAGTGAACGGACCAATCGATAACCACAGCCACCATGCTCCAAAAATCACCCGATCAAGCGAGAAGTTATTTTGAAGCCTGCTGTCAGAGACCCTGCACACGGGCGAGGAACGGAGCGAGGTAAATGAAGTCAGTCGCAAATGATGATGAGCCTCAAGCCATTGACGGAGGCTTGCAATCGCCCTGGAGGAGAACAACATCGCGTTCAGCAAATGAAACCACTCGACGAACGCGGTTGGGCGCAGCTGATCCGCCCGGGAAGCCGGGTGTTCCTCGGTGGTGGGGCGTCCGTTCCATTCGCGTTGATCCATTCCATGTTAGGAATGGCCTCGCATTTTAAAGACGTGGAGCTTGTGCACATCAACGGCCTTGGTGAAGCCCCGTGGATCGATCCTCAATATGAGCAGGTTTTTCGCACCAATTCGTTTTTTCTAACTCCCGTTCTGCGCGATGCCGTCGAACGCGGCCATGCGGACTACACTCCGTGTGCGATGTCAGAGATTCCGCTGCTTTTCAAAGGCGGTCCACTGCCGATCGATGTGGCGCTCATCCAAGTGAGCCCTGCGGACGCGAACGGCAATTGTTCGCTAGGCGTGAGCGTGGATGTAGTTAAAGCGGCGGCGGACAGCGCGCGCATCGTCATTGCACAGATCAATCCTCAGATGCCCCGGACTTGCGGAGATAGCCTTATCTCCACGCGGAAGATTCACTGGTTTATCGAGCGAGACGCGGCATTGCCAGAAATGGGAAAAGCGGTGTTTGACGAGCGATACGCGCGGATGGGACGCTACGCCGCGCAGTTGATCGAAGACGGATCGACGCTTCAGGTCGGCCTTGGAAATAGCCCGGATGCGGTGCTGAAGGCATTGAAAAAACACCGTCATCTCGGGATTCACTCGGGCGTTTTCAATGATGCACTGATGGACCTCGTGAAATGCGGGGCCGCGGACCAGTCGCAGAAAAACTATCGGCCTGGAAAAATCATCGCGAGTCATGTGTTAGGCAGTCGTCAACTCTATCAATTCGTCGATGGCAATGAAGACATCGAGTTTCATCCCAGTGATTGGGTGAATGATCCTGCCCGCATCGCGAGGAATGACCGGATGGTGGCGATCAATGGGGCACGCGAAATTGACCTAACAGGACAAGTGGTGAGGGATTCGAGTGGACATCGTTTTTACGGCGGAGTGGGTGCGCTTCAAGATTTCATCCGGGGTGCGGGGCGTAGTAAAAATGGATTTCCGATCATCGCCCTCACCTCCACATCGGACGAGGATGGCCACTCGCGCATCGTCGCGGGATTGCGTGAGGGTAGCGGCGTTTGCACTGGCCGGGGCGATGTGCATCACGTGGTGACGGAGTATGGCGTGGCGAGTCTTCATGGCCGCAGCATTCGCGAGAGGGTGGCGCGCTTAGTGGAAGTGGCGCATCCGGATCATCGTGAGGCTCTGTTAGCCGGTGCGCAGGCGCGAGGCTGGCTGCCTAAGTTTTTCACGATGCCCCCCACCGAACCAGGTTTGGGTGGTGACGGCATCGAGTCCTCATGGGTGAAATTTAAGAATATGAGGTTTTTCCTCCGCCCGCTCCATCCGAGCGATATGCGAACCTTGCAGGAGTTTTTCTACTCACACGACGAGGAAACGATCCGGTTAAGATACGGCTATCAGCGCGACACGATGACGGGGGAATCCGCTTATAAACTCGCAGCGGTGGATCAGACGAAGGACCTCGCACTGGGGATTTTCGCAGACGATCACGGCAGGCAGGAGTTGCGGGCCATCGGGCGTTACTATCGCGATCTTGATGGGACGCGTGCGGAGGTTGCGTTCGTCGTCCACGAGTCGTCCCGTCATTCCGGTATGGCTGGTTTTTTGTTAGGCGAACTTGCCACGGTGGCCAAGCGCCGAAAAGTGAACGAATTGTGGGCCAGCGTAATGCCCGATAACCGTGCGATGGCGGGCTTGTTTCTTGCCGCAGGTGGCGTGGAATCGGCTTCGTCGATCCATGAAGAGCGCACCTTTACGATTTCGGTGGAGGCGATTTTGCGCAGCCAGAAGAAATTTCTCGAACGGAAAAATATCCAACGGATTGAACGATGAAAACAGGTGAGAAGAGAATTGGTGTGCATTACAATGCGGCATACGAGCGGCATGACACGGGCATGTTTCATCCGGAATCGGCGAACCGCTATCATGTTCTAGCAGCAGCGCTGGAAGAGTTGCCAAATGAAATCGTCCGTCTGCGAGGGCGGCGTGCCCTCGTTTCTGAAATACTGTTAGTTCACGAGCATTATTATCACGATCTCGTCTATCGAGACACTGAGACATTCGCGGATGTCCTGCGCACCGGCGATACCGCGATCTGTGAGGAAAGTTATGACGTCGCACTCGAGGCCACCGGCGCAGTGTTGGAGATCGCAGACGCCGTGATGCGCGGCGAAGTGACGTCCGCCTTTTGCGCCGTGCGACCTCCGGGCCACCATGCCACTGCCACTCGTGGCATGGGTTTCTGCATTTTTAATCACGTGGCTATAGCGGCTCGATACCTTCAGTTGAAACACGGCATCAGGAAAATTGCGATCATCGACTGGGACGTACACCACGGCAATGGCACCGAAGCGATTTTTATCGAGGACCCCAGCGTGCTCTACATTTCCCTGCACGAGAAAAATATCTATCCGTACACTGGCCTCGCCACCGAGCACGGCCAAGGCGCGGGCGAGGGAACCACGCTGAATATTCCTCTCCCCGGAAACACCGATGGAGAAGTGGCTCTAGCGGAATGGAGAAACCAATTAGAACCCGCCATTGAATCCTTCGCTCCCGAGTTTCTGCTCATCTCCGCTGGCTTCGACGCCCGCAAGGACGATCCCATTGGCGGCCTGCGTTGGGACGATGAAACATTCGCGGAAATCACCCACCGCAGCGTCGTTCTAGCAGATAAATTTTGCCAAGGCAGAATTATCTCTGTTCTCGAAGGCGGCTACAATCCGGCCGGATTGGCATCTGCCGCAGTGGCACATGTGTTAGCGTTAGGGGAATGACCGTGGCGGTGTAAAAACTCACGCGCATTTCGGGCAAACCCCGAAAAACTCAAGCTCGTGATAGAGGTTCCGAAATCCAGTTTTTTCGCGGATCTCGTCTTCCAGATGATGGACGGGGCAGGGGGCTTGGATCGGCTCGATGCTCCCGCAACTGGTGCAAATCAGATAATCACTATGGCGACCTGGGACTAACAGAGTAAAATAAGCGGCGCGCTCGTGGAGGCCCAATCGGCGGACCACTCCGTGCTCGATGAGGCGCTGAAGTAGGCGAAAAACCGTTGCTTTGTCGCATTGGTCCGTCAATCGCCTCGACGCAGTGAGTTCGGCGAGAGTCATCGGTCGCTCGCTTTCCAGCATTGTGGTCACGAGCTCTTCCAATGCCTTCGTGCGGCGCAGTCCTGCAGCGCGACAGCGGCCGATGGTGTCTTGGACGATGGGATTCATAGCGATGTCAGCGTAGGTTCGCTCGTTTGCCATGACAAGCCCTCGTCCGCCACCCTTCCCCGGTGTGCCGGGCTAGATTGGGAGAGTGGACCCACATGGATCCTTTTTTACGAATTCTTGCTCGTTCTTGAGGCAGAAAATCTTCCGATCAATTTGATGCTTCAGTTCTCCCATATTTAGGGTTACTCTGTTAGGAATATCTCGGGTCGAAGACCGCACAAATGGAAGAATGATAAATCGGCAAGCAGCCAAAAGCGCGATGCCCGGAAGGCAAATTGCCGGTTAGTGAAGTGCCGATTGGCAAAACTTCTTTTCCTTGGTGTCTTGGCAGTGAAATCATCTTCACAGGATGAAGTTTTCAAGCCAGTTTCCCCCTGATGGAGGTACCCTACTCCCACTTCACGACAATGCATCTTTCTCTAATCATTCGCAACTCGTCTTCAAAGTTGACATGCTTACCAAAAACTGTTCAGAAGAATTCCTGAGAGCTATCATTCCAACTTTTGTCGATTTCTTCGCGGGCAGCGGCCTTGTAACCCAAGGAGTCATTCATGCCTGCGTCCCGGTCTAGTCCAACGACATCTGCCCGAAAAAGGCTGCCAGTTACACCGCCAACCACGGCGACGACCATTTCCACCTCGGTTCCATCGAGCAGGTCATAGGAGCCTCTATTCCCCAAAGCGACATCGTCTGGGCCAGCTTCCCCTGCCAGGACCTTTCCCTCGCTGGCAAGGTGGGCGGCATCGCCGCCTCGCGCAGCGGCATGTTTTGGGAATGGCTTCGCGTCCTCGACGAAATGCCTGTCAAACCCGCCGTCATCGCCCTCGAAGACTACTCCCTCAACCTCCATTCCTCGAAAAACTAACCCGAATGCTGAGACGGACAGGAATGAATAGCCTTCCTAAACGCGACAAGCTCATCGTTGCGGGTCTATTCCTTTCGAAATTCGATCAAGGAGGCTTACAGACTTTGGGATTCAGCGGGTTTATAGAGGCATTCAATGCGTTTGGTTTCGGTCTTGGAGGCCGTCCTGCGTCCATAAAAAATTATCGAGACGAGTTTGATCCTATCTTTCCGAATCCGCGCAAAGGATGGCATACGCGCCCGTTACGCGAACATTGTCGTGAGATCCTTGATCTCTCCGGACATCTCTCGCTAAGTGCTTATATCGAACTTCTTCTCCCTTAGACCAATTTGACGCCAATTCCATCCGAGTTGGCAGAAATCAAAGGAATCGCCGAGGTTGAACTCGGCGAAACATCTTTTGCCAAACGCCTAATCACAGGTGCAGCAGCTGAGCATTTCTTCCAGACCTCATTCCCGAGTTTATCTGAGTTCCAAGCCCACACTCTTACTAATGTGTCTCAATATGGTTGTGGCTTTGATTTTCGAGCCGATCCATTCGGAGGAATTAATTTCAGCGCTATCGAAATAAAAAGCCTTTCAACAGCCAATGGCGGAATCATGATGACAGCCAAGGAGCATCGCTTAGCAAATTACCTCCGCGAAAGATATTTCCTTTGTGTTGTCCGGAACTTTGCCGAAACGCCTCATTTCGGGAACGGTAATTCCATTTTAGCCATGAAGGACTGTGCAACAATCAGGTGGCTCCTTGCAAGCGCCGCCGACGTGGATGGATCAATGTTTGATCGGAATTTCCTTTCTGATGGAAACCTCTGTCTCGGTGGGGAAATCCGCCGGCACCGGAAGTTTTTCATCTCGTCGGGCGAGCCACCACAGCGCGCGGATCATCACCGTCTGCACTCCGGCACAGCGCATGCGTTCCGGTTGGACATCATCGTTCCAGACGTGGCCGTAGGTAGCGCTGTAAACGCGGCCCTTGCCGTAGTTAACGGTCCACTCGATAGGCCACCGCATGTCGGTTTTCACGTCGTGGGTGTAGGACAATACTTCCACATTTTCTGCCGGGCCGCGGGCGTAGTGATAGACCTCAATGTTCGGAGTCTTCCACTTCCGTGGCAGCCCCTCGTGGATCGGGTGATCGCCGATGCGGGTGATCACCGCGTCCACGCGGTCGCCGTGTCCGGTGCCTTTCCCTTCGCCCGCTGGGATGCGGATGATGCTTCCATCCGGGGCGATCGCCAGCGCGACGCCCTGGTCCGGTTTCCTCCAGCCGAGGCCGATGATGTGGTTGTAGGCATCCCAATCTGCGAACGCGTTGTTCGCCGAATGATAGATGAAGACGCCCCCGCCGTTTCTCACGTAGTTCTCGAAATCCCTTTTCACCTCATCCGGCCACGACGGGCCTCCGTTGATATCGTTGCAGGTCTGGATCACCACCTCGTAGTCAGAAAAGTTCGGCCGCCACGTTCCCCAGCCGGGGGAATCCGCCTTGGGTGGCGTGGTGGAGACGGTGACAGCGAAGAATCCGGTCGGTTCGATGATTCCCCGGATGAGCGCGGTGTTGAGCTGCCAATTGTGGTTGCTGAAACCGTCCACTAACAGGACTCTGATTTTTTTCTCCGTGTTTCCCGCATACAGTGCGGCGGCTTGGAGCGATGCGGCACACAGGATGATAGCGAGGGTTTTCATGATTTCCGGGTCAGTGCTTTGAGGGGTTTGCTGGTAGGATATTTAAAAGTAGTTTTAAATTTCTTTGCGTTCTTTCGCGACCTTTGCGCCTTTGCGGTAAAAAGGGCACCAGCCACCAAGGCTAGAACAAACTCGATTGCGGATCTTCGGGTCTGCTAGGTGGCAGCGGCGCGCCGATTTTTTCGTAGGCGGCGGGCATGGCGGTGCGACCGCGCGGGGTGCGCATGAGGAAGCCCTGCATAATGAGGAAAGGTTCGTGAACTTCCTCGATGGTGGCGGCATCTTCACCGACGGCGACGGCGAGCGAGTTCAGGCCGACAGGTCCACCGTTGAATTTGTAAATGAGCACTTCTAGCAGACGTTTGTCCATTTCGTCGAGTCCTTGGGAGTCGATCTCTATCATGGCGAGAGCGGCGTCTGCAATTTTCCCATCAATATTTCCGGAGCCACGGACTTGGGCGTAGTCGCGCACCCAGCGCAACAGAGCATTCGCAACACGCGGGGTGCCGCGCGAGCGGGAGGCGACTTCGAGGGCTCCTTCACGCACGATCGGGACTTCTAGCAGACCCGCGGAGCGCTCGATGATTTGGGCGAGCTCATCGTGGGTGTAATAATCGAGTCGGTTTGCCAGGCCGAATCGAGAGCGCAGAGGTGCCGTCAGCATCCCAGATCTTGTGGTCGCACCTACTAGGGTGAAGCGTGGTAAATTGATTTGAATTGAGCGGGCAGATGGGCCGGAGTCGATGATGATATCTAATCGGAAATCTTCCATTGCCGGGTATAAATATTCTTCGATCGCAGGGTGGAGGCGGTGGATTTCATCAATGAATAGAATGTCGCCCTTCTGAATGTTCGTGAGGATGCCCGCAAGGTCGCCGGCTTTTTCGATTTGCGGGCCGGAGGTCGTGTGGAGTTGGGTGCCCGCAGCTTTGGCGATGAGGTTGGCCAGGGTGGTTTTCCCCAGTCCGGGCGGGCCGGAAAGCAGCACATGATCGAGCACATCGCCGCGTTGTTTAGCGGCTTCTAACATCAGCAGCAACCGGTCCTTCACTTTTTCCTGCCCGATGAATTCCGAAAATGCCGGTGGGCGCAGGGAAACATCGAAGGGCGTGGCGGGCGCGGTGGTGGTTTGTTGGTAGAAGTTCTCGGTCATCGGGCGTGCGAGCAAATTGGAACCCACCCTGCGGCGAGTGAGAAGTGCAGAGTTTGCTCGTTTTTCGGCGGAATCAAAGCGTGCGCTCGTTTCATGGGTGGTTTCTGGATTCAGAGGTTTTCCGCAAGTTCATGGGCCAATTTCGGTCCCTGATAGATAAATGAAGTGTAAATCTGCACCAGTGATGCGCCTGCTCGGATTTTTGCTTGGGCATCTTTCAGTGAGGAAATCCCGCCGACGCCGATGATCGGAATCCGTCCTCCGAGATGACTTGAAAACGCCAAGAGTGTCGCCGTGCTTTTTTCGAAAATCGGCCTGCCAGAAAGCCCGCCCGCCTCTGCCGCGGATGGATGTCCGGCCACCGCCTGGCGATCAAGAGTCGTGTTAGTTGCGATCAATCCGTCTAACCCACCCTCGAGAAACACCCGGGACAAATCGCGAATGTGGTCCTCACTTAGATCGGGTGCGACTTTGAAAAGAAGCGGCACCTGCTTGCCATGCTCCAGTGTGAGTTTCTGTTGCTCTTTTTTGAGAGTATCTAGCAATCTCGCGCTCGCCTCAGCTCCCTGCAAGTCGCGAAGACCCGGCGTGTTAGGCGACGAAAGATTTACGGCGATATAATCGGCCACAGGATAGGCTTTCTGTAGGCATGTTAGGTAGTCGTCCGCTGCGTTTTCGTTAGGCGTGTCTTTGTTCTTCCCGATGTTGAAGCCGACGATCCCACCAAACGATTTCGATCGCCGCACATTTTCTACTCCGATGTCGATTCCCGGGTTGTTGAAGCCCATGCGGTTGATGATTGCCTCCTGTTCGATTAGGCGGAAAAGCCGAGGTCGTGGGTTTCCTGCTTGCGGACGGGGAGTGATGGTGCCGATTTCAACGCAGCCGAATCCTAACCGGCCAAGTGCATCAATGGTGTTGCCCTCCTTGTCCAGTCCCGCCGCCAAGCCCACGCGGTTAGGGAACTTCAGCCCCATCACCTCCACCGGGGAAATTATCTCATCGTCAGATGAAAGCAGGCCCAGCAAGCCGGTTTTTTCAGCCAGCCTCAGCCCTGCCATGCTCAGGTGGTGAGCGACTTCCGCATCCAGACGAAACAATCCGGCGCGTGCGATTGGATAAATTAAGGAAAACACCCGGCCAAGCTGATCCAATTGTCATCGAATGTCGAATCTCTCATGTGTCAATGTGGCACGATGCATGGGCAGAAACAGTCAATCGAGCATTTTGTCACAGCGGTGTTATTTTTTATTACTGATAATCAATGACTTGGAAGTCAGATCGTTCAGGTACACGGATTGCTCATTACTTTGCGAACTTGCGATGAACGTCAGAATCAGGAATTAAGTATTGACTTTGTATTCACAATGAAGTTATTTTAAGAAAAAAGGAATAAAACGACTTCAGCAACGTTTAACAAGTAACCCCACAAAACAATGGCCTACGAATCCGACAGCAGCTTAAAACTCTATCTGCGAGAGATTTCCGAAACCCCTCTCCTCACCGCCGAGGAGGAGGTTGCTCTCGCCGAGAGAATCAAGAATGGAGATGAGGAGGCTCGGTCTCACATGATCCGTGCGAATTTGCGCTTGGTCGTAAAGATCGCACAGGATTATTCTAACTATGGCATGCCCGTCACCGACTTGATCTCGGAGGGCAACATTGGTCTCATGAAAGCCGTGGAGCGTTTTGATCCTGAAAAGGGCGGCAAACTTTCAACCTACGCGGCTTGGTGGATCAAGCAGTCGATCAAGCGGGCCTTGGCCAACCAATCCAAAACTATCCGCCTTCCCGTTCACATGGTGGACAAGATTGCGAAAATGCGCAGGATTGCCACGATTCTTACCGAGGCCCTGGGTCGCGAACCTACGGACGAAGAATTGGCGGACGAAGTTGGCCTTCCCCACCGCAAGCTTGCGATGTTGAGACAGGCGTCCTATCGCCCTACCTCCCTCGATGCACCGATCAACGAGGGTGAAGCCACCGAATTTGGCGAAGTGATCAGCGATGACCGCGCCGTGAATCCGCTGGACATGCTTTCCGACAAAAATCTCCATGGCGAACTCGATGGTTTGCTCTCCGTGCTCGATGATCGCGAACGCCGCATTATTGACGAGCGATTCGGCCTCAATGGTCGCAGAGCAATGACCTTGGAAGAAGTGGGTCGCGAATTCGGGGTGACCCGTGAACGGATCCGGCAGCTTCAAAATTCGGCGCTCACCAAAATGCGTCGGGCACTCCGTAAAAAGGAAAAGCCGTTGCCAAAGCCATTAACCGGTGACTTTGCGGAAGCTTAAATCTCAAAAAACATAGTGAAGGGTGTGCGAATGCAGTGGAGAAATCCGCTGTATTCGTTTTTTTAAGGCTTCCCTATCAGATTTGTTAGAAAATCAGCGACGACCATCCGATGGTCGCTGTTCCGGGTGGTGACCGCGCAGCATCGAATCGGGGTGAAGTGCCGAGTTACATAGAGGTGATCTATCCGGAGGATCGGGAGCCGGCGTTGAAAGGTATCTCCCCAGCCCGTGCCAGCGGTGGCGAAGGCATCGAGAAAATCGCGGGCCAATTGACGGTGCACCACATCAGAAGCGGGAGAATTGAAGTCACCTCCAAGCAGGGTGGGCGTGTTAGGAAAGCCCGAGGTTTGCTCGAGAATGTTGCGAGTGAGGGTAAGTTCATTATCACGCAATGCCCGGTTAGTCCGGTGAGCTTGCCAAGCGGAGCGATCCCACAAACGAAGGTCCGTGGCCGCGGTGCGGAGGTGCACGTTGACCACCTCGATGGTGGCGCCCGAGGGGATCTGAATCGTCACCTGATGATCACGTTGAGTCGGATTGCGGATTTCGCGTTGGATTCTCCAGCGCGTGATGATGCCGTTCGTGTCGTGGACGCGGTAATCGCCATGGCCACCGTAGATCACATCGGCGATCATTCGGACCTGCGTGGGGGCGATGTCCTGGAGCAAGACAATGTCCGGCTGCCACGCGGCGATGTCTAAGGCGGGATTTCCATATTTAAATTCACCGCAGTTGAGCGTGATGACACGCAGGACCGGCTTCCCGTCTTCATCCTGCGCGCGACCGCGTAGGGGGGGCGATTTCCCGAAATTGGCTAACACTCTTGCTTCGTCCGCACCGACTAACAATGTCACGGCCCACACCGCAGTCATAACTAACGAAAGTGATGCGCGCAGGAAGTAAAACGCAACACTTGATAGAAATAGCCCGATTCCACCCCACATCCAGATCGGCATCACGGTAAACGCCGCAAAACGATCCGGCTGCCGAGCGAAGCAATAAACCGTGAAGATGTGGAGCAGCAACGAAGTCCCCACAAGAATCCATCCTAAGCGGCGGCGGAACATAGGGGTGGTAATTCGAAATCTCAGATTTGAGAAATCACATTCCCGGAATGCCGAGGCCACCGGTGAGCTTTTTCATTTCTGCGGCGGACTTCTCTTTGCCCTTCGTGATCGCCTCTTGCACGCCCTTGAGCACAAGCTCTTCGAGGAAATCTGCGTCGGATGGATCAATCACGGATGGATCAATGCTGATAGAAAGCACATCACCCGCGCAAGTGGCGATAACGGTGACTTTTCCACCGCCGACGGAGGCATCAACGGTTTCATTGGCGAGTTCTTCCTGCTTGGCGGCCAGCCCGGCTTGCATCTGCTGGGCTTGTTTCATGAGTTTCTGGATGTTCATAGGTGGGATTGGGGATGCTGGTGATTGATACGAAAATTCGAATTCCGCGCTCCAGTTAGTTGAGAACTTTTCCTTCGAATTTCACGAGTGCAGCTTGGATGAGGGGGTCGCTGTGGAAGGCATCTTCGACGGGTGGGGGGGGAGTGGGAGCCGGGGCTTTCGTTTCTTCGGCGGGTTTTTCGTTTTTCCAAGGCGGCGGCTCGGTGGCGGGGATTTCGCTGGTTTCGGGCGCGGCGTCGATGAGGGACTCGAACGAGGACTTGCCGCTGTCGGCGGGCCGTGGGGTGGGCTTGAGTTCAGGGGCTGCTGCGACCGGCTCAATTGCTGCGACAATCGGCTCAGGGGCGGGTGTTTCCGCGATGATGGGAAGGGAAGGTTGTTCCGCTGCTGGTGTAGGACTTGGCGCTTGCAAACGGCCGTCACTGGGGGAGGGGATGAAGTCGGCCCCACGGGTGAGGGCTTTGATCACATCGGTGATGCGGACTTCACTGAGCGATTGGATCGCTTTGATCACACCGAGCTCGAAATGGAGGCGCTTGTTAGTCGCCCATTTCATGCGGCCTTCGGTTTCTGCGAAGACGTCTATGGCGGCCAGGATGCGATCGGGCGGGTATTCGTCGGCAGAGGCTAACAGAGTCGTCCAGAGGTGGGCTGGGATACCTTCGCCATCGGCAGAAGGATCGAGTTTCGCGACTAACAGAGCCCGCAGGCAGCCGATGAGTTCGCCGAGGAGCTGGGAAAGTTCGCGGCCGCTCTCGGCTTCTTTTTGGATGAGCGAGAGCGCGGCGGGGTTGTCTCTGGCAAGCAGGGTTTGCGTGAGCGAGGCGACTTTTTCTCGCGAGGTGAATCCGAAAACGTCGAGAACGTTCGCTTCGTTGATGCTGTCGCCGCAGAATGAGACAAGCTGGTCGAGCATCGACTGAGCATCGCGCATGCCTCCATCCGCACCTTTTGCGATGGCCCAAGCAGCGGTGTCTTCAAGGGCGATACCTTCTAACTTAGCAATGTGAAGCAGGTGTTTTGCGATCGTCTCCGTAGGGATCGGGCGGAGGTCGAAGCGCTGGCAGCGAGAAAGGATGGTGGGCAGGATCTTGTTCGCCTCGGTGGTGGCGAAGATGAATTTAACATGCGGTGGCGGTTCTTCGAGCGTTTTCAGCAGCGCGTTAAAAGCGGCGTTAGAGAGCATGTGCACCTCATCGATATAGAAAATTTTAAACTGCCCACGGGCCGGGGCGAAGCGCACGGATTCGCGGAGGTCACGCACTTGTTCCACGCCATTGTTAGATGCTCCGTCAATTTCTAACACGTCCAGCGAGCGGCCTTCCGCAATCTCGATACAGACATCCTCATCGGGATCGAAATCGGCTTTCGGGCCTGCCGTGCAATTGAGCGCTTTGGCAAGAATCCGGGCGGTGGAGGTCTTCCCTGTGCCACGCGGACCGACGAAAAGATAGGCATGGGCCAGTCGTTTTTGGGCGATGGCGTTGCGAAGAGTCCTCACGACATGGTCTTGTCCGAGGACGTCGTCGAAGGTTTTGGGGCGGTATTTTCGGGCAAAGACCTGATAGCTCACGGGCGGAGTGTAATGATGGCGGCGGGTTTGTCATGGCCGAGTTTTACGGAAATGGAAAAATCCAAGGACCGGGGGTGAGAAAACTTTCAGGGACGGGGATTGATGGCGGGCGGTAAAGCGCTAAGCTGACGGCGCATGGATATGGGAGAACTCAGCAATCAACGGCGATCATGGCGATTTTCAGGGATTGGCATGATCCTGGTTTTGCTGGTTTCTTTGGGCGTCGCTCTTTGTTTTACTGGTGTTCCCGCAAAGGTGAAACGAGGGCTGAAGGAAGTTTTCTCCCCAAAACTGGTGATCGTCGCCGCAGATGAGAAGGACATCTACCGCCAGGCAACAGCGCGTATCCGTGGGGAAATGGAGGAGAAATACGAGCGCGACATCGCGGCACTCAAGAAATCTTTGGAAGACTCCAAGAAGCAAGGGCCAGAGCCAAAAGAGCCATCGCTGGGCGCGCCGGAATCTGAGCTGGGTGGTGTGACGGATGTGCGGAAACTCCGATCCGGGATTCCTTTCAAGACCGAAGTGAAAATGGAAAAAGGCGGAATCGCCTCGCGCGAGCGAGTGGACGAGGCGAGTTATACGGCGAGCTATCAGCTTTCGTTCCGCTTGCCTGCTCCCGCGAAAACATTGGTGGAACTGGAAGCTTCGAATCCAAGTCTATCAAAAATTTTACCCGGCCTCCCCGCACTGGTGGAGAGCGCTGAAGTTTCTAACTGGTTCACGAAAATTTACGAGGAAAAGGCAGCTCGTATTCGCCGCGATGCAAACTCGCTCAACGAGTTGCTAACGAAGCATAATCTTTACGATTGCGAAACCATCTTGCATCTCCGTTCATCTAGCGGGCGGCGGGTGTTTTTCATGCAGTCGGAAATGGATGTAGTTTCAGACGGTTCCGATGGTGACCGGCTGCCTGCGATGCCGGATGAGATCATAAACTCGCCGAACTATCAGCCATTCACCAGTTATGCATGGACGAAAAAAACGCCCACCGTGAATCCCATGATCGCCGGTTGGGAAGCGCGACTGAAGGCTGCGGAAAAGGAACTCAATTCTAGCGGGACCACCGCAGTTCGGAAGACTTGGTTGCGTGATCGGATTCAGTACCTCAAACGTGGCATTGCGGATCTGAAGGGGCGCAGTTTTTTAATCGCGGATTATGATCCATTCATCGTGATTCCGGTGAATATCCTAGGCTCCAGCGATGCATTTGCGCCGAAAGTCGGAGATTACGCAGTGATCTTATATGGGGATAAACTCTATCCATCGATCGTCGGCGATGGCGGACCCACCTACAAAGTCGGTGAGGCTTCCTTGCGGGTTGCTCGGGAGGTGAATCCAAAATCCAGCTCTTACAGTCGTCCGGTCTCTGATTTGAAAATCAGCTACATCGTTTTCCCCGGCAGCCGCGATGCGGAGCGCGGGCCACCGGATTATGAAAAGTGGCGGCAACGCTGTTTCGAACTGCTAGGTGACATCGGTGGTTTGGGCGAGGGCTATCAGCTTTTCCAATGGATCGATTTACTACCTAAACCACCGCCCCCGCCAACCCTGCAGCTGCCTGACGCTTCTCCCGTACTTACCCCGCCGCCAGCATCTAACGATCCGGAGAAATCAGCTCCCCAGCCTTGATGTCACGGTGCTTGAAGGATTTCTAACTGGGCAATGCGCGCTTACGAACAACGGCTAAGAACTTCCTGATGGAGGCGGTTAAGGTCAGATTCTGGAATCGGCGTCGGATCGGGATACTCGAAAATTTCACCTTCGAAATTCCGCAGCGTGATCCGTCCGGAGGCAGTATCTACCACGTAATTCGGATTGATAGGAATCTTTCCGCCGCCGCCCGGGCCATCGATGACAAACTGAGGAATCGCGTAGCCGGTGGTGTGGCCGCGCAGACCTTCGATGATCGCCACGCCTTCTGCGACTGGCGTTCTTAGATGAGACGAGCCATTGATGAGATCACACTGATAGAGATAATACGGCTTCACTCGGCACATTAGCAATTTTTGCACGAGTGCTTTTTGAATCTCTACGCTGTCATTCACTCCGCGCAGCATCACGCTTTGATTGCCGAGTGGGATGCCTGCGTCTGCTAGACGTCCGAGGGCGTCGCGCACCTCGCTTGTGAGTTCACGCGGGTGGTTCGTGTGGATGGAGATGAAAAGCGGATGGTGTTTTTTTAACATCGCGCAAAGTTCAGGTGTGATCCGTTGAGGGAGAAAAATGGGAATGCGTGAGCCAATTCGAATGAACTGGATGTGCGGGATCGCACGCAGGCGGGTGAGAATTTTATCAAGTTTGTCGTCTGAGAAAATCAACGGATCGCCTCCTGATAGCAAGACATCGCGCACTTCGGTGTGTTTCTCAAGATATTGAAACGCCATTTCCCATTGGGTCTCGAGATGCTGCTCGCCCACGCCGGACACGACGCGGGACCTGGTGCAATAGCGGCAATACGAGGCACATCGGTCGGTCACGAGGAAAAGCACCCGGTCAGGGTATCGATGCACCAGTCCCGGGACTGGCATGTGTGAGTCCTCGCCACAGGGATCTGCCATTTCCTCGGGCGCATTCCAGCCCTCCTCGATCCTTGGAATCACCTGTCTGCGGATTGGGCAGTCCGGGTCATCTCGGTCGATCAAATTGAAAAAATGCGGCGTGATCGCCATCGCTAGTTTCGTTCCGGCAAGCAAAACGCCGGCGCGTTCTTCGTCGGTGAGATTTAAGCGCAGATCGAGATCCGCCAGCGAATCCACCCGATTGCGTAGTTGCCAGCGGTGGTCATGCCAGTGAGGCATTTCCTCTTCCGCCCAGTAGCCCGGCGCATGGGAAATGAAGGCCGGATCCATATCTGAAGGTCTCATGTGAGAATGGGTCATCGTTTTGATGGGTCATTCTGGACGGCTTCTGGAATTCTGCAACCCGGAATCTAATCTCTATTTTTTCGCAGGTGCCAAACAACGTCGGATCAATTCGATCAAGCGCCCGGTCGATGCTGCGACCGTCGGCGCGAACGGTGCTTTTTCATCCGGCTCGTCTGCGGCCAAGTGCGCCCGCGTCGCGATCCGAACCGCAGGCAGATTCATTTCAAAAAGTGTGCTCGCTAGATCCGTGTCATCTCCCATACAAACATCCTCAGCACCATGGACCGCTCCCAGTCCGGCTGCCAAATTGAGCGGCACTGCCGAACTCTCACGCGAGCTCAGCCACAGCATCTCACCTGCACCCATTGCTTCTACGACTAGGATCGCTTTCGCGCCACCTGCAGCTTTCACGAGCTCGGAAAATTTTCCCGCTGTCTCGACTATAGGGGACTCAGGATCATTTGCATGAGGAAGAAAAATAAAGTAAAGGGCCACGTTCGGTTTGTCACCAGCCATCGCCTGTGCCGCTGCTAGAGTCGCGGCGAGACCTGTTGCATTTGCCTCCACTCCGCGTGATCCGGCCCGGCTGTCGTAGGAGGAAACGATCCATAACGCAGGGGCTTTCGTATCTTTTCCTGCGATGCTCACTTGTAGAATCGGCCAGTCAGCCGGCCCCCGATTAAGCTTCACGGCATATCCTGTATTTGAGGGACCTAACAGCCCTTCGATCATCACTGCCGTGCGTGATAGATTCGCGGCAGCGATTTGAGACGAGCCATTCCGCTCGCCGATTACATCTAGCAACTTGCGAAGGTCGTCGGTGAGCAGTGGGATAGATACTGCTTGCGAGAAACGTTCCTGCTCCACCAACGCCTGCTTTCTCTCCTTGTGGAAATAGTACCAAAGCGCACCGCCGCCTGAGCCGATCAGCCACAGTGGCAGCAGGACGAGCATGAAAGCGACCCATCCGGATCTTTTTTTGCCTTCAATCATGCTTCCTTTTCCTTGTCACGGGCGATGGAATCTCCGTTTTCATCGCCATCCTCGACCTCGATTTCCTTCCGTAAACGATTTGAGATCCAAGGCCTAACAAGTAATCCATAGAGTAGGTAAATGCTAAAAAGTACCACGGGCATCACGAAGCGGAATTGGACAGTCGCCAGTAATACTAACAACGCGACGACGATCGCTCCCAGTGTGCCGCGAGTGCTCCAATCTACTTTTTTGAAACTGGGATAGCGCACATCACTGATCATCAGCAGCGACAAGCCAAGCATCGCGCCTGCAAGAATGTATTTCCACATCCCGAGCTCGTGGTCGTTCTTATAAAAATCGATGAGAAGGAAGGTGATAGAAGCGATGAACCCCGCCGCCATGGGAATGGGCAGGCCGCGAAAATCACTCGATGCACCTGGTTTTTTTGGCATTGATGCGAGACAGTTGAATCTAGCAAGTCGCATCGCACCGCAGATGAGATAAACCAGCGCGATTGCCCAGCCGATGTTTCCTAACGGAAAAAGTACCGCTTTCGACAGCAGCATCGCCGGAGCCATGCCGAAGGAAATGATATCCGCCAGCGAGTCAAACTCCTGTCCGAACGGCGATTCTTGCCCACCCAGTCGGGCCAAGCGGCCATCGAGAAGATCGAACAAACATGAGCCAAAAATCAGCAGGATTGCATATTCATAATATTGCTTCACCTGCTCGTAATATTCCTTTTCAGGCAGTTTCACGTTTCCCACTTCCACGAGGCCCTTGAAAATCATCAGCACCGCGAAGAACCCGCAGGCCAGATTGCAAGCCGTCATCAGGTTGGGCAAAAAGTAGATTTTCGGTTCGTCCGGGTCTCGGTCCTTCGGCATGAGGCGAGTTTATTCCACGGTTTGGGCTCGGGAAACAGTGTAAAATACCTGCGTGCCAAGCTCTTTTCCCCAGCCTATCATCCGCCCATGCAGCCTTCCGACCTCACCGCAGACTCTTCGATGAGCACCATTCTTGAAACTTTGCCGGGAGCACGGCGGGCGATCTTCGCCCGCTACCACCTCGGCGGTTGTCAGAGCTGCGCTTTTGGCAACGAGGAAACTCTCGCAGAACTCTGCAACCGCAGCGAACTACCCGTGGACGAGGTCCTCGGGCACTTGCTTACCAGCCACGCCTATGACTCCGCGATGTGGATGGATCCCGCCGACGCGAACAAACAACGTTCCCAACTGCGACTTATCGATCTCCGCACCCGCGAGGAGCACGAAGCGGTGGTGATTCCCGGCTCGGAATTTTTCACCCAGGAACTCCAGCAACAATTATTTGCCGGGGATTCCCAAACGAAAATTCTGCTCTACGACCACAGCGGTCGCAACGCACTCGACCAAGTCGCCTGGTTTCGCGGCCACGGTCTGCACGAAACTTATGCCCTGCGCGGCGGAATCGACGCTTGGAGCCAACAAATCGACCCGAAAATCCAGCGCTATCGTTTGGAAATGGACGAGGCGTGACTCTCCTCGATGGTGAGAATCTAGCAGTCTAAACCTTGAACAAGCCTCCGTGTTTTCCTCCGAGAACCGCCGCTCCCATGATGGCGACTGATAGAAAAACCATCGCCCACACGCCGAGGGCAGCGGCGAGCTCCGTGCCATTTCCTAAGGTGCTGAGCAGAGTGTAGATCGCTTTGGTAATCGGGTAATGTTGCGCCTGTTGGGCGAGGATGAGGCTATCGCTCACTTCTAACATAGCAAACGCAAATGCAAGGATTGAGCCCGCCGCGAGGTTTGCGCCGATCAGGGGAATTGCCACCCGCCGCAGCGTGCGGGCTGGGCTGGCCCCTAACGATTTTGCTGCTTCCTCAAGTGTCGGATTGCTTTGTTGGAGTCCCGCCACTGCGGAGCGGACTATGTAGGGAAGTCGTCGGATGGCGTAGGCGATCACAATTAACAGAAACGGATTTTCACCCGCGCCGACGAGGAATCGAAACGCCTTCCCTTCTTGTGAGAGCGCAAGATAGCCGAATGCCATCACCAGCCCGGGAACCGCCAGCGGCAGCATCACGACAGCATCGAGCACGTTGCGAAATTTCAGATCCGACCGCACGACGACCCACGCAACGCTCAGCCCCATCGCCAGCGCGATCAGCGTGGCACAACCGGCGTAGAGCAGGCTGTTTTGGATAGACGGAACAACGAGTCCGTTGCCGAGTGCCTCGATGTAATGGCGCATCGTTAGAGTGTCCGGGATCACCGTGCCATACCAGCGTCCGGCGAAGGATAACAGAAGCACTCCGAGGTGAGGAATCGCGGCGAATGCGAAGACGCCGATGAAAAACAAGCTACACCCCGCAGACTTCCAACCGGAGAGCTGCAACGAGTTCGAGCGGCCTTTCGGTCGCGGCGCCGTCCCGAGAGGCGAGCGACCTATCGCCAGTTTTGATAGAGCGAACACTGCAGCAGCGACGATCAGCAGGACCGCCGTTAGAGCGTAGGGAATCGGATTTCTATCAAGTCCTTTTAATCCATCGAAAATCTGCACAGGCGCAACGCGGGCGTAATCGAAAACTAAGGGCACTCCGAGTTCCGTGAAAGCCCAGATGAAAACGATGGAAGCTCCCGCAAAAACACCGGGCATTGCAAGCGGCAGGGTGATCCTGAAAAAGCGCTTCCACGGCGCGCAGCCGAGATTTTCTGCGGCCTGTTCCATCGCCGGATCGAGGTTTGCCAGCGCTGCGGCGATATTCATGTAGAGGATCGGATAGAGATGCAGCGCATTCATCAGCACGATGCCGGCGAAGCGTCCGTGGGCAAGCCAATCGTAGGGAAGATCCGCTTCCATCAGGCCGGACTTGATGAGCAACGCGTTGAAAGCGCCGTTCACTCCCAGCATCTGCTTCACCCCAACCGCACCGACGAAGGGCGGTAGGATCATCGGCGCGAGCACCAGCACGCCAAGCGTTTGCTTTCCGAAAAATTCATAACGATGCCCGATCAGTGCTAACGGAAACGCGATGGCCAAGGTGGCAAGCGTGCTCGTGATTCCCAAGGCAAAGGCATTCCAAAGTCCTTCCCGATAGATGGGATTTCTGAAAACCGCCGCAAAGAAATCCAGCGTAAAAAAGTGTGTGCCATCCGCCCTCGTCCCCTCGAACGCCTGCTTCACGACCATCCCTGCCGGATAGATAAAGAACACCGCGAACATCATGCTGACGATGATCGTAATGGTGATGGCGGTGCCGCGTTTCATGGCTGAATGATTACAGCATGGCGAAGGCCACCAAGCCGAAAAACGTCGTGTCTTCTTCGTTTGCCTTTCATTTTATCTGTGTTTGGTTCGGTTTAAATGCCGTCCCCACACACCACAATCACAGCTTACCCACTGGCCTGATTTTCTGGGGCCGGCTCAGATCGTCAGATTTTAAAATGTGCTGAATCCCGATACTCTTCATCAATTGGAGTTATTGACTTACTGATCAATAATATTTTTCCAACGATAATTGGGATTGAAGCGCGAGCGTGGACCCCCAAGACTGTTGCACTTCAATGAAGGCAATCAACGAGTTTTTCGGTTGGGTCAGCGTGCTTTTGTCGTTCCTTGCGTTGGCAGGAGGTGACATTTCTAACGCAGCGGTGTTTCCTGCGACAGCGTCTACGTTAGGCAATGTCCGCCTGGAAGTCACTGACACCACAGGCGGTCTGAGTTGGAACCCGCCTTCAATCACTCCGGCACCCAATGCGCTCACGGTCATGGCTTGGGTGAAAATCTCGATCCCCACCGGCACTGAACTCAGCAGCGATATGACGATTCTCGCGAACCGCAAGACAGGCGACTGGAACCAGCCCCACGCTTGGCGTTTCTATTTCAACATCAATACGGGCAACATCGAGTTCTCCGCCCAAGGGACGTCTTCCCTTACGCCTATCAAACTGGTCGAGCGTCCTTACCTCGACCGCTGGTACCACCTCGCCGTGGTCCGCAGCAACACGACTTACACACCCTATGTGGATGGCCGCGCCCTCACCGCCTACTCTCAGGACATCGGGAACTCCGCCACCACGGATGGCGTTTCCATAGGGGGCTTCAAAGGCGGAGAAAAATTCTGGGGCGAAATCCAGGAAGTCGCGATTATCCAAGCCTCCCAAAACGCCACAGCAATTAATACCAACCGCCTGCGAGACATTCCTAGCACTTACACAAGTCTAAAGGGCTACTTCAAACTCGCCTACTCCCCGACGCCAGTTGACAACACCAAGAACTTCGCCGCCACTCCGCCCACTGGCACCGAAAGCGCCGCCAAGGTTGGGACAGGTACCATCGAGTTCCCAGAATCCGACAAACAGGGCGAGCAATCGCTCTTCGATTCCCAGAAGAACAATGGCCGTGATGCTCTCGCTCCTTTGGCTGGAGCGTTCTCCTGGCAACGCACCCTTCTCTCCCGTCCCACCGCCGGCATCCCCTTCGAGTTCCGGATTGGTTACAACAGCGGCATCTCGTTCAACAGCCAGGCATTGGAAGGCGGTAACAACATGTTCGAGGAAGACGCGGTGCTAGGGCCGGGATGGCGGCATTCGTTTCAGACGCGGCTTATTCCCGGCAGCAAGTTTCTTGTAGGAGGCACCGGCTTCATCGGGCTCCTCATGTGGGATGGCAGCTTGGAAACCTGGCAGAAACCCACCGGCCAACCTTATAAAACTGTCCACGGCGAGTATCGCGGCGAACTCATCACCGATCCTGCGGATTCCGATTATATGCTCTGGATCACCACGGACCGCCTGATCTATCGTTTTTATCACCCCACCACCACTTCGGATGCTTTCCTCGCTGGAAAGTTGGCAGAAATCCGGGATTTCAACGGCAACCGAGTCGTCCTCACCTATGAGCCCAATGCAGGATTGCTAGACACAGTGACCGACACCGCAGGCACCGTCTGGCAATTCACCTACAATGCCGGCCTGCTGAAAACCGTCAAAGCTCTCGGCTGGACGACCACTTTCAACTACGACGGGCAGAACAGGCTCTACACGTTTGACCACCGGGGACCCGCCGCTTACGAGGCCACTCCGCTGCTCAGTACCACCTGGACGATGTCCTACAATGGACCCAACGGACTGCTCTCCAATATTCTGAATCCAGTTAGTGCGTGGGACGTGCAGATTTCCTACGACAAATACGGTCGGAAAATCTCCGAAACTGACGGTGGCAACCGCTCCACCACCTACCAATACCTTACCCCAGGTCCACGCCAGATCACACGCATCGATGGCGACCAGTTCAAGTGGATCGACACCTTCGACCGCAAGGGTCACGTCATCGCCAAGGCCGATCCATTGGGCAATATCACCCGCTTCGAATACTACGCCCTCAACAATGGCGTGGCGGAGACCAATCTGGTGGGTGGAACCCCCTCCTCCCCCGGAACGCTAAAACGCCAGACCGAACCGCTCGGCTGGGTCACCACTTTCGATACTTACGATGACCGTGCCAACCTCCTCCAGAAAACTGATGCTCTGGGCTACGTGTGGAAATGGTCTTTCGCCAAACCGTCTGATCCGGCTGGGTCGAACGGCAAGCTGACCGACGGCAGCGCCATCCCCGTCACATCATTGCTGAACCGCCCGCTCACCGACACGCGGCCTCGCACGGCCCCTGAAACCACCGATTGGCAAAACCGCTACATTTACGACAGCAAAGGAAACCTCCTTCGCCACGAGGACGATATTGGAACCTTGGTGGCATATACTTACGATCCTCGCGGCTTTGCCGTCACTGCCCGGGACGGAAACTATTCTCCCTCGCATCTCAGCGAGGCCACGACCGCGTACGATTCTGTCACCGGCTACCGCATCTCCTCCACCGACCCCTACTTCAAGGCCACCACCTACCAAACCACCGAACTCGGTTGGGTGAAATCCGCCACCAATACCATCGGCGAAACCTGCACCAGCGAATTCGACATCAATGGTCGCGTGATCCGCTCCACCAATGCGGCCGGCCACACCGTCAGCACCGTGATTGACGCCATTGGACGCCAGCGCTTCGTGACCGATGCCAAAGGCCAAACAAGCGAAAGCCAATACGACAATTCCAACCTCCGCATTTGGACAAAAGACCGTGCCGGTAAGATCGCCACCGCACAGTTCAACAACCGCTCTCTCCCTTACCAAGCCAATTCACCTAACGTCCCGATTTCCCAACCTACCGGCCCTCCCATCGAACAGTCTCTCACCAGCCTACGTTCCTACGACAATGCCGGCCGCCCGCTGCGCGAAACCGATCCCGCACTCGACTACACCGAGCACGGCTACGACGCCAACGGCAACGAAACCATCACCCGCGACAAGACCGGGAAACTCTACCGCAAGCAATACGACGTCCTCAACCGCGTCGCCGTCGAGAGCGATCCGCTCGGAAATACCCGCAGCACCACCTTCGATGAAGCGGGCCGCGTTCTCACCATCACCAATCCCAACGGCTCCGTAACCCGCCACGAATACGACGGCCGCGGACGATTGAAAAAATGGACCGATCCAGAAGGCAATATCTGGATCTACACCTACGATGGAGTCGGAAACATCACCAACATCAAGGATGCCCTCAATGGCAACTACCGCATGACCTACGACCTAAGGAATGCACGCTTCACCGAGACCAACCAAGACAACCTTGAATGGACATACACCTACGATGAACTCGGTCGGCTAAAGACCCAGCGCGAACCCACCGGCATCACCCGCACGCTTTTCTACGACCCAGCGGGTCGCCTTTTCCTCGTTCAATTCTCCACTGGCAGACAAAACGTCCTTTCCTATGACAATAACGGCAACGTGATGGTCGCGATCCGCATCGAAGCCGTCACCCAGGTTCCCACTTTCACCCAATTCGATTACGACCCCCTCGACCGCCCCATCAGCTCCACCGACATTTTCGGGAAAAAGGTCGAATACGGCTACGATGGGCTAGGCCGCGTCACCAGTCTCACCTATCCCGGCGGGAAAATTCTCTCACAGGAATTCGACAACCGCAGCCGCCTCGTCCGCCAGACCACGGCTGCGAATTGGGGTTCCCACACCCTGACCTACACTTGGGACAAGGAAGGCCGGCTCACCGGCCAAACTTACCCGAACGGAATGATCCGCTCCGCCAGTTATGACGATTCCGGTCGCCAAACCTCTCTCAGCTACACCGATTCCACGACCATCGCGGTCCAGATCGCCCTCAGCTACGGCTACGATCACAATGGCAATCAAACTTCCGCCAAGGAAAAAGGTCTGCCCGCCTATACTCCAGCCGCCGCCCATGATGAGACCTCGCTTTACACCGACGCAGGCCGCGTCAAGACACGCAACGATGCCGCCGATCCCTCGGGCGCGAAAAGCTGGACCTACGAATTCAAGAACGCGGATAACACCGCGTCCTTCAATCTCTCCAAAGCCACCAACCCCACCATCGGCAGCCTCGCCCTAACCTATGACGAGGACAACCGCACCACCCAGCTCGCCGTCACGCCACCCGCCGGAGGTCCGTCCACCGTCGTCAACCGCTACGATGCCATGGGCCGCAGGATCTCCCGCACCCTCACCACACCGGGAAATGCTCCCAGCGAAACCCGCTACGTCCTCAACCTCATCGGCGGCATGGAGCGCATTCTAGCGGATACGAATGCTTCAGGAACCATCGGCTCCTACTACATCCACGGCCCTGACCTCGCCGTGAAGATCGACGCCACTGATCCCACCAAGATCACCTGCTTCCATGCCGACGCCTCCGGCAACATCGTCCGCCTCACCGACAAGACCCGCGCCGCCACCGCTCAATACGCCTATTCCGACTACGGCCGTCCCTTCGCCGTCACCGGAGCCACCGGCACTGATACCAATCCTTACCGCTTCGTCGGCTCCCAAGGCGTCATGGAAGAGCCCATCCTCCCCGGCCTCTACTTTATGCGGGCCAGATATTATCTGGCAGATGCGGGAGTGTTTCTGAGCGTGGATCCGGTGAAGAATATCGGGCCGGTGTGGAAGCCGGAGGTATACGGATATGGCGGTAGCAATCCTGTTACAATGTCAGACCCAGACGGGGAATTCTACGGCGCTACGGTTGGAGCGCTGACGGGCGTGATCAAAACTACTGCAATGATGAACTATGAAATGATTCAATATCTGGCTTCGAACGGCAGCATTGGAAGAAGCTATTCCTACTCTGAAGTAACTAGCAAAGTAGTAGGGGCTGCCGTGGGCGGTGCTATTGATGGTGCAATTGGGGGCAAAGGCTTGGTCAAATATCTTGGTGGTGGAGTCGGAGCCTCCGCAGGTTTGGCCGCGGAACGAAGCGTCGGAAGCCTCCTTGGTGTTGATTACAACAATTCATTCACCGATGCCCTTGGAGAGGAGTGGATAGATCACACCATATCGTTTGGTGTATCTAAACTTATACCGGATGTTCCTGGAAGCAAAGGCAGTGGCACATGGGGATCAAAAGCGATTAAACACGGCCTAGCCGAAATTGGGCATGGTGTGGCAGGTGGAATGGTTGCCAAATTTTTGGCTTCAGCAGCTTCAACATCAGCAGGCATTTACGCGCAACAAACGAATAAAATCGCTTCCACGACATCAGCGCCAGCGACACGCTCCACAGGAACTACTTCTGCGGGTGGCAGTGGCGGCTCCAGCTACACCATTCGCTCAGGCGACACCCTATCCTCCATATCAGCAAGAATAGGAGTTTCAGTGGCAGTCTTGGCGTCTTCGAATGGCATCACCAATGTCCACAATATCCGGGCCGGAGCCACGCTATCGATTCCTTCGAGTGGCGGAGGTAGTAGCGCGACTGGTTTAAAAGCGGGAACAAGCACCGGCTCAAAAAGCAGCGGGAAAAAATAACATCCAAGTTCCTAGAATCCCCATTCACCACTCACCCATGAGCTTCCCCATCCAAGCCATCCGCCCGGAGCGCCTTGAGAATGTGTCCCGGCTGTCCCAGCCGGTTGCCGAAGCCGGGCGACCGCCTGCATCACCTTCACCAGATCCGCGTCACGCCGTAGGCATCCCATTGGTCATCACTGCTCATCACCGGCCAGCCTTCCTCCAACGCCTGGGCAATCATCAAGCGGTCAAACGGATCGCGATGGTGATGGGGCAAGGTCGCAAGACGATCCAAATGCTCTGGAGTGATCATCAGAACTCCGCTGGGATTTGCGCGAATCAAGCGCCGCCACAGATCGCCCGGAGGCTCAGGCAGCGGCAGTTTTCCCAAAGCATATTTGATCGTCATTTCCCAGAATACAGCCTGGCTGCAAACGGGGACTGTATCAGGGTCGGCCAGCACCTTCGCTGCGGCAGTGGACAGCGATTGCGGGCTGGCCAGCACGTAAATGAATGCATTGGTATCCAGCAGGATGTTCATGACTTGAGTGCATCCCAAATGTCCAAAGGCAGATCCGCGTCCCATCCATCCGGCAGCACCATCTTCCCCTCATACATCCCCATCAACGGCCAACTGCCCGTCGCAGCCGTGGCAGCAGGCGATTTCCGCTCCACCGTCCAACGCACCACCACATCCTCGCCCACGGCGATGGCCACCGCCTCGCCATGGACTGCCTCTTCCAGAAGGTCATCCAAGTGCGCCCTAGCATGTTCTACTGATACCGTATGCATGGCGGAAACTACCGCCATCCCCACCCCACATCAAGCCCCGAAATCTGCGCAGAACGTTTCCCGGCTGTCCCAGCCGCGTTCCTGCACCTCGAAACAACTCTCCCATCCGAACGCCCTTAGACTGCTTCATCGCGCCACATTCCTCGCACTGATCCTGCTCCGTCTGGCATCCCCCGAAGCCCACGCCGACATCACCTCCAACCTCCGTGCCCACTACCCGTTCACCGCTGGCACCGGCAACGACGTTTCCGGAAATGCCCTGCACGCCACCCTCGCCAACGTCACCGTGACTCCTGGTCCACTCGGGATTTCCCCCGACGCCGCATTGTTCAACGGCTCCAACTCCACGGCCGTGGTTAGCGCAACCATCGCGATGGGCAACCAGCAAACCTTCGCCGCATGGATCAAGCCAACCGCGTATGGCGATTATCGCCCAATCATCGAAAAAGCTGATCCAGGCTATGCTGGCGAGATTGACTGTGAATTGAGGATCAAACCTGACGGAAAAGTCGATTGGTATGTCAGCACGGTAGGTGGCCCCTACGGTGTGCTCGTTTCAATCACGAGCAATTCCAGCGTAACGCTGAACGTCTGGACACATGTCGCAGGAGTGATCGACCGGGCCAACAACCAGATTCGATTGTACCTCAACGGTAATTTGGAAGGAACGGTTTCAATGGGCGGCAGCGATGCGAGAAATAACAACCGTGTTCTTCGAATTGGAAACCAAAACAGCAACCAAGCGGTCAGGTATTTTCAAGGAGCACTTGATGAGGTCCGGATTTATGACCGGGCGCTATCCAACATCGAGGTTCAATCACTTGCAAATGAGAATGGTGCACCATCGATTCCATCTGAAAGTGATTTTGATAAGGATCGGATACCAGATAGTTGGGAGATCCAATACGGCTTGGACGCAAGCATCGAGAACTTCCGAGTTGGGAGCAGTGTGGATGGGAATCTCACGGTGAACGCAGGTCAAACCAGCTACCCGAACGATTTATTGATCGGCATTTCCACTGCCCAAGCGGCTGGAAGCACCTCGGTCACAGGCTCGATACCGATCACGGTTAAAATCGGAGATATCTTCATGCTTCATGCCATCCAAGAAGGTAATCCGGCGATTGGCGCTCCGGCCGGAACATTCGAATTGGTACAAATCGCTTCGATCGGAGATGGGAAAGTCGGTGTTACGTCGCCGCTGAAATATTCCTACAACCCGACGACCGGAGGGAAGATCCAGTGCATCTACGTTCCCCAATACGACAACCTGCAAGTCAACGGCACCGTCGCTGCACGTCCATGGAATGGAACCAGCGGCGGAATTGTCGCGATCATCGCCAACGATGTCACGATTGCGTCTGGCGGCGGAATCGATGCGTCGGGTAAGGGTTTCCGTAGTGGGGCTGGATTCTCGGTCTATGGTTCTTTCAGCGGAGTGATCGGAGTTCCTGGAGAAGGTAAGATTGCAAACTCCTGGCCAATGCCAAATAGCACCTTGCAGAACAGCAGCGGTGGAGCTGGCGGTAATTTCGGAAGCGTGGGTGGCGGGGGCGCGGTTTCTTCAGGAATCCAGTTTTTAGAGTTCGGTGGGGGTGGTGGCAGCGGAGGTGTTGGCCCTACGCGAATTGCTTCGATTTATGGTCCCCGCTTCGATTGGCTTTTCACATCGAACGCTGGCTCCGGTGGTAAGGGCGGTGGCTTGCTGGTCATCATAAGTCGGAGACTCCAAAACAACGGAATCATCACTTCGGCAGGCGCGAGTGGAGAAGCAGGAGCGGCGTCTGGCGGAGGCGGTGCAGGTGGTTCCATGTTTTTGATAAGCCGGACCACCGGGACGGGAGCCGTTTCCGCGCAGCAGGGCGATAGTGGCGCATATCCTTCAACGACGGGAGCTGGAGCCGTTGGGGAAATTCGTCTGGAACGCGGTTCGTTCGCCAGCTCGCCAATCGCCTTCACGACTGGGGACGGATATTTCGACAATCAAAGCTACGCCGCTCTGACAAAATACAACGATCCTGATGGTGACGGGTTGGATGACTACGCCGAATACCTTGCCGGAACCAATCCGCTGGTGGCGGATACGGACGGGGACGGTGTTCCTGATGGCTGGGAAGTGCGGTTTGGAACCCCGCCGCTCACGGTGGATGGAAATGCGGATCCCGATCAGGATGGCCTGACGAACCTGCAGGAATACCGTGCGGGCAGCCATCCGAATTCGGTTGACGGTGACAATGACGGCATTCCCGACACTTCCGAGATCGGTGTCTACGGAACTAACCCCCTTCTCTCCGACAGTGATGGAGACGGAATGGATGACGCATGGGAGATTGCAAACGAGCTGAACCCATTGTTGAACGATGCAAACGAGGACCGCGATCTGGACGGCCTGACAAATCTCGAAGAATACGCACTTCGAAGCGCAGGCTACAAAGCCAACGCCGCCAACTCAAAAGCAGGGCAAGCGGGGGACGACGGCCTTAGCGATTACGCCCGCTCCAAGGGCGAGGGCTGGGCGAGGCGGCTCTATGACAAGAACGACCGGCTCATTTCCACCGAGCGCGATAACGGACTGGTCCAGATCTATACGTACGATGGCAACAGCCAGAAGATCCGCGATGTAACGTTGACCAAAGTGGACGCCGATGGGGACGGCCTGCCGGATGCATGGGAATGGATGCACAACTTGGCTTATTCAGGTGCTTCCGCCGCATTGGGTGATAACGGACCCACAGGTGATCCAGATCACGATGGGTTTAGCAATTTCCTAGAATGGAAGGCTGGAACCGATCCCCGCAATGCAGGCAGCCGCCCAAGCATGGATACGTCTCCGGTAACGAATCCACTGATTGCCAGCTCTGGATTTACACCGACGAACTGGGTGATGGCGACAGGGCAGTTGGATGGCTCAGGCGCGGATGAAGTGGTCGTGGGCTCGGATGGCAGCATCGTCGCGCTCACCAATCAATTTTCGATTTATCAAAAAACTGATGCTAGCTGGGTGGTCTCACCACCTACCAGCGTCGGCAGCATCGGAATCAATTCCCTGGCGATCGGTGAAAGCGCCACCGGGCGTGGGACGGCCATTTATCTCGGCTCCCGGCCACCAAGCGGAGTTGCAGGAATTCAGGAGTTTCGCCGGGCCGGGACGACATGGTTTAAATCCACAGCCCCGGTCGCGGAGAGCACTTCATCATCAATCGCCCAAGTGGTGGGCGTGAATTCATCCGGCGTTCTTGGCCTGCTCTCACCTGCCGCGCAAGCTGCCGATGGAATGTACCGCACGACCCTTGCTTCCGATACATGGTCAGCGCCGGCGGTCCTGAGTTCCAGCGCAGGCAAAAGGAGTTGGCCGATTCCCGTCTTGTCAGGTCAGGCAAGATGGCTGGATGCGGGAGGAATTGAAATTAACGGCGGCACGCCTCCTGCTTCTCTCGGAGCAATCAAAAATCCAGCCACAGGGAATTGGTATTTTTTGACGCCATCGCCGATGACATGGGTTGACGCGGAAATTACTGCCACCCAAAACGGCGGACATTTGGTGACTGTCAACGACTCCGCTGAACAGCAATGGATTCAGACCAATTTCCCTTCTCAAAACATGTTGATCGGCCTTCAGCGCGGATTGACAGGTGATGGTTGGCAATGGATTTCCGGAGAAAACGCGAGCTACCGGAATTGGTATCCAGGTGAACCCAACAACGCCGGGGGAAGCGAACCTTATGGGTCGATAACAACTTCTTCCGGTTTGTGGAATGATACCAATTCGGTGGCGACTTACAAAGGCATGATTGAACTTCCCGGTTCCGGCACGGGTTATCAGACGCTCTCTGATCCAACCGCCACATCAAAGTTGATCTGGCGCGGCCATTCACTTGCCTCTGGACAACTTCGGAAGGGAACAAGTTCAGGCACATCATTGGTATATGCATTCGTCGACGACAAAGATACCTCCAGCACGGTGAACAGCGGCGACACCTTTGTCTTGGGCGAATATGAGCTATCCACGCCAAGCCCGATCCTACGGACCACGATGACGCTTCCCATTTCCACGTCCATTTCATCAAGTGCGATTGGCATCACGATCCTTAAAAGGCAAAATTCCTCTCTGCCAAGTGTCCTAGCTATCGGAGAACCAGACGGCACCGTGTCCCTCTGGACCGCACCGGATGCCGGATCCCCCTTGGTTCGGAAGATTTTCACCACCGATTTCAAAGGCAAGTCGTGGCATCAGTTTGAAGTCTTCCATGAAGCTAACGGAACAGAAGGCTTGGTCGGCTTGCTGGTCGATCCCGCGACACCCGCGCAATGCCAGCTAATCCACTGGTCGCCGGAATCCATCGAGGCGGCGTTGAATGGCACAGCCCCGGTGCTGAACCACGTCCCATTGGCGAGAATCCTCCCTACTCCGTCCCAAGGCGGATCAACCGGCTCCGTGGCAGTGAGAATCTGGGATGCCGAAGCACATGGCTCATCCTTGGAACTCCAATACCAACGCGATGGGGAAACGGTCTGGAACAATGCGACTGTCAGCACCGTGGACGGAGGAACCTTCCAGTCCACGTTGAAGCTCACCAGCCAAGCGGCGGGTATCAGCCACACGCTGGTCTGGAACGCTGCGGCCAACCTTGGATCGACATTCTCCGGCACCGTCCTCCTCCGAACCCGCGCTACCGACAGCCAGGCGGGCGATTGGTCTCCCGGCATGCCCTACGCCGTCAATACCAGCATCAATCTCGATACCGACAGCGATGGAATGCCGGATGCCTGGGAGGCAAGCCATGGTCTCGCCTCGGGCAACCCCGCCGACGGCACCAGCGATAACGATCACGACGGTGTTTCCGCGTTCCTCGAATATGCCTTGGCAATGAATCCAACGGTCATGGACGTAGCCTTGCTTCCGATCCTTGGCACCAAGACAGAAACCGACGGCAAGCACCTCATCCTGACCTACCATCGCCCAATCAACAGTGGATTAACTTACACCGCCGAACGCTCGGTCACCCTGATACCCGGAACTTGGCAATCAGGCAATGTGGTGTTCCAGGAACTCACCCCGTTGAACTTGGGCGACGGCACCGAGTCCGTAACAGTGGAAGACCTCAATCCCATGTCCGCATCATCGCGTGCATGGCTTCGTCTGCGGGTAAGCAAATGAACACACGAAATCCGGCACAACCCGAATTCCCCGAACTCCATGGCGAACGAGTTTTGCCGCTCCGCGCTAGAGGATTGTGGCGGCCATTGACTGACCCAACCAAATTCCGCCGGTGGTCAATCAGGCTTAACGTGTTGCGTGGGCAAACATTCCGGGGTCCACCTCAGAGCGCCAGAACATAGGGCCGAGGAGCTGCAACGAGGAGCATCGAATCATCAGGCAATTCCGCTACAGTTTTTGATGATTTCGGGCAATCGCTTCGGCCTTTCGGTAGTTAGAGCGGAACCACTCTCCGATTTTTGCGGCGTGGTCGGCGGCTTTGAGGGCGTCGCTTCCGTCGAGGATGGGATCGCCCTTGCCGCCCTTGGCGTAGGGCATGATGGAGATATCGGAGAAAACGGCGAGCGCGTCGGCAGGCATTCCTGCGTCTCGGATGGCGAGCCAAGCGGATTTCATTTCCTCATGGGAATCGATGCACATGACTTTCACGAGCTGTCGCAGCGTGTTGAACGAGGCACCGGTGAGTTCTCTCTGATAGGTGAAGTTGCCCGCGTCCTCGTAAGGGCGGAGGTCAGGCATCGTCGAGTTTGCTAGGTTGTTAGGAGTGTAGGTGTCGCGGCGGATCGGCGTGCGGTGAAGGGCACGGTCGCGCGGGCCGTTAGGTGTGCCAGGTTTGCCGAACCACAGGACCTGCGCTTCTGGGGAGAGGCAAAATTCCACGAAATTCTGAGCAAGGATGGGGTGTGGCGCACCTTTAAGCACGGCAATGGGATCGGCGCTTAGGGTGGTGCCCCCTTTCGGGGCGATCCAAACGACGCGCGGGCTTCCGTCGAGGGTGGTGAGTTCTTCCGCATACGAACGTCCGTAAAAGTCAATGCACATGCCAGCAGCAGCATTTCCGGCTCCGACATCCTGCGGGATCTTCGGTGCACTGTCGGTGAAATAACGCGAGTTCGCCGCCATGCGCTGGATGAGTTGCAGGCCGGAGGTCCAACCGGTGTTGATCGCGGCCGTGCGGTCTGCACCTGGGACGGAGAGCGCTCGCTGAATTTCACCTTGCAGCACCAGCTCGAACGCGCGCGCAACGGAGCCGCTTTTCGTCGGATCTGCTAGAGCGAGTGATCCGGCATAGCGGGGATCGCCCAGATCCTGCCAAGCGGTGGGAGAGGGGATGTTGAGGCGCTTCAGAACTGCCGGATTATAACAGATGCCGAACTGCGACATGCAAGTGCCGACCCAGAGATGGTCCGTGGGGAAATAACGTTCGCCGGTGAAAGTTTCGGGGACCGGGCCGTCCTTCACAAAAAGTTGCGGCTGCGTTTTGAAAACATCGAGTGGTGCAAGGCGGTGCTTTTTCGCTTGGCTAGCGAAATCTGGTTCGCCGCCGCCGAAGAAGATATCCACGCCGATGCCGCTGCGTTTGGTTTCTTCCGCCGCCTTAAATCCGGCGTCGAGCACCATCCTGATCTCTGAAGTGCCGCCTGGCGTGCGCCAATCAAGGTTAATGGAACGCCCGGTTTTTTTCCTCCAGTATGCGGCGAAGGCCTCACCGAATTCCTGACGAATCGATTCGTTATGGGGAGTTAGAATGACGAGCGTATCGTCGGCCTCGCGTGAACTTGTGGTCGCCGACTGCCGCCGCATCGCTAACGGAAATGCGACGATCATGGCTAACAATCCGAAGATGATGCAGGCGCGTTGTTTCATTCCGTGGCGGGAGATTAGGGTTTCAGAATTGTGACGTCGTCATGGCGGGCGTGCAGGATGATATTTTCCTCACCGGGTTCGTGGATGACGTGGGGGTTCAATTCTACGACTTGTTGGCGTCCGCCCGCAGTTTCGATCCAGTATTGAATGCGCTGGCCGAGGTAGCTGCGCTCGCTGATTTTTCCTTGGACTGCATTGTCTCCGCTTTCTTTATGAAGCCGCCATGCTTCGGGTCGGATAGAAAGCCGCAGTGCCTCGCCGGGGGCAGGAGTCCAGCTTGGGTCGGTGGCGCGGCCGACGATCGGACCCATCGCCGTTTTCACCATCGTCAAGCCATCGCGGGTTTCGATCGCCTCGCCTGGGATGAGGTTCGTTTCGCCGATGAAATTCGCCACATACGCCGTTAGAGGAGTTCGATAGATTTCCTCAGGTGTGCCGATCTGGCCGATGTTTCCGCGCGTGAGCACTGCCATGCGGTCGGCCATCGCGAGTGCTTCTTCCTGATCGTGGGTGACATAGATGCCGGTTAGGCCGTTCTCTTTCACGATGCGGCGGATCTCGCGGCGCATTTCTACGCGGAGTTGGGCATCGAGGTTAGAGAGAGGTTCGTCTAGCAGAAGACATTTGGGTTTCACCACCAAGGCGCGGGCAAGCGAAACCCGCTGCTGTTGGCCGCCGGACATCTGGTCAATTGAGCGATCGCCGAATCCTGGGAGTTGCACCATTTCCAACACCTCCTCCACGCGGCGCTTGATCTCCGGCTTTGGAACCTTCCGTTCCTCCAAGCCGAACGCGATGTTCTGGCCCACGGTGAGATGTGGCCAGAGGGCATAACTTTGAAAAACCATCGCCGCCTCGCGTTTGTGGGGTGGCATGAGGGTGACATCCCGCTCGCCAAAATGGATGGACCCGCTCGTGGGTGCTTCCAATCCCGCGATGCAGCGGAGCAGGGTGGTTTTTCCGCAGCCGGAGGCACCGAGCAGGAAAAACAGCTCACCGGCTTTCACTTGCAGGCTGATTCCGTTGAGCGCGCGGATATTTCCGAAGGATTTGACGATGTTTTCCGCGATGATTGCTTCCATGGCCATTGGTGCGCCTATGCTTTCGCACGGGCGGTGGGAAGCAAGCCGGAAGCAGTTTAAATGCCCGCAAAAGCACATCCGATTATTTTAAAAGATTCTCTTGCAAACGCGGTGGCCGAACCTTACCAAGTGCGCCCACCCAACCGGAAAAGCTCGGATGGCGGAATTGGTAGACGCGCTAGACTAAGGATCTAGTAGGGTAACCTGTGGAGGTTCGAGTCCTCTTTCGAGCACTTTCCGTTGATAGTGAAAGAGTCCCGACGCTGAAAGGCATCGGGATTTTTTGTTAGTGCACACTGTGTAACTTGTGTCCAATCCTGCGGAAAGATTGAGTCGGAAGCAGTGAGCCGGGTGTGCTCGGCCCGGAATGCAGCAGGCGAGAGTGGGGAGGAGAGAGCGTCCAAATTTTGTGGCTCACCATGTATGGAAAAGAGCGCGTTGGATATCCCCCCGGATCTCGCAACGCGCTCTTTTTTCTTGGCCGCCGGCTTAGGCTTTGTTCGGTTGATTTCCCCCCGGAGATCAATTCGAAGCAGTGGGCCCAGCATTTCAGTGGCTGAAGTTTTAAGGAGGCGGACCTCGCTCAGAACGACTTCAAATTACCTGAAAATCAAGATATGGAAATCAATTTCTGTTCCCGATACCGGCCAACTGGTCCCAAAATCGGCCACAACGGCGGATTTTTGGGTTGGAAGTCAGGTTTTTCGGGTTTTACGGAACACTAAAGGGTCGTTATGCTTGATCTTCGATCACGATTCTCGGGAAAACCGGGCTTGGCTTGTCGATGGCGTGTCCATCGGGGAGGAGGCCCCAATGCAGATCGGCGAGCTTGAAATTTGTGAGTTCTGGTAGATTCAGTTGGTCGGCGAGTTTTGCGGTGACTCCTGGCAGAACCGGCGAGATCAGGACCGCGATGTGGGCGACACTTTCCGCGAAGTGATAGAGGATGGTGGCAACGCGTTCTTTGTTCTCGGAGGTTTTATTCAGCTCCCAAGGTTTCATGCGCTCAGCATAACGATTGCAGACAGAAACATGGCGATTGAGTGCCTCCAAGCCTTTTGAAACGTCGTGGTCGTCCATCGCAGTTTGATAAGCGTTAGTGGCTTCGGTGAGTGAATTTTGCACGGCGATGTCTTCCTCGTGCAGAGCGCCGCTGTTTGTTAGAACGCCAGCGGTGAAACGTTGACTCATATTGAGCGCACGGTTGCAGAGGTTACCGAATTCGTTAGCCAGTTCGGTGTTAAAGAGCATTACGAGGCGATCCATATCGAAGACCGAATCCTTGCCGATAACGATGTCGCGGACGAGATAGTAGCGCACGGCCTCGACCCCGAATTTATCAGCCAGTTCGTTAGGATCGACAATGTTGCCGGTGGACTTGGACATTTTATCCCCACCGCGGCTGTTCCAAAAGCCATGAACGAGAAGCTGTGGCATCTGTGCATCGGAGAAGCCCATCGCATGGAGCATGCAGAGCCAGTAAATGCCGTGAGCGGGGATGAGGATGTCCTTGCCGATGATATGCACTGGGCGACCGGACCAGAGTTTTTCAAAGTCCGGCAGTCCGGAATCAGGCGCGGCGTGGTAGCCCGCGAATGAGATGTAGTTGATCAGCGCGTCGAACCAAACATAGGTGACGTAGTTTTCATCAAAGGGGAATTCGATGCCCCAGCGCAGGCGTTCTTTCGGGCGAGAAATGCAAAGGTCGGTGCCGATGTTTTTTTCTAACGCATTCAGCAACTCGGATTTCCGGAAGGCGGGGACAATGACATCTGCCGTGCCCTCGAGATAGGCCTTTAGCCAATCCGTGTGATCGCTGAGTTTAAAATACCAGTTCTCTTCCTCGATCTCGATGACCTCGCCCCACTCGGGGCCGAAATTGCCGGACTCATCGCGGTCACGATCGCCGAGGAATTGTTCTTGGCGCACCGAGTAGTGGCCGTTGTGGGATTTTTTGTAAAGCTGGCCTTGGTCTTTGAGCGTGCTGAGGATTAATCTAACACAAGCCTTGTGTCGCTCGTCGATTGTTTCGGCCCAGCCGTCATAACTAACATCGAGTTTTTTCCATAGATTGGAAAATTTCAAGGTAGTGCGTTTGACAAACTCCTCAGGAGCAATCCCTTCTTTCTCCGCAGTCTGTTGGACTTTCTGGCCGTGCTGATCCACGCCGGTAAGAAAAAACGCCTCATCGCCCCGCAGGCGGCGGTAGCGTGTGATCACATCGGCCAGCACTTTTTCATAGGCGTGCCCGATGTGGGGTGAACCGTTGGTGTAATCGATGGCGGTGGTGAGAAAGAACATGGCGAAGATTGAGAGGTCGGAAATCAAGGGGCGGCGGGCGAGGGAATCACAGAGTGACCCACCCGCGCAAGAACCGGAAGCCAAAGGACAAAAATCTCTGAAATGCTACGTTGTCCCGTCATTTCCCGAATCATCTTCACCCTAACATTTCCACGAGATGCCCGAAAACATCCGAGTTTTTCACCATGCCCGAAAACCGATCCGATTGAGGTCCGACGGCGGAAATGATCGTAGGATCGGAGGTGTGGGTGGTGCCAGTCCAGCCGATGCCGGTGTGGTTTCCGGCGAACTGGCCTAGCAGTCCTTCCGGTTTATTAAGTTGCTCGTTCCACTCGATCACCGGATGTTTCGAGACGATTTCTAGCAAGGCATCGGCTTCTTCTGGTTTGAGCGCAAAACCCAGATGCTTTTGAATGAGTGCGATGATTTCTGTGGCGCTGGTGCCTTTTTGGGAGTTCCACTCGCCGAGGATTCGTTCGTGAGAGGCTTTACAGCGGGTGATCGACGCAAAGGCTTTGTTGCTCTCAGAATAACTGCCGCCCATGCCGTTGAGGCCGGGATTGGAGTTGCCATGATCACTGGTCACTACTAGCAGGATATCGTCGCGTTTTCCGATCAACGCCACAACCGTGGCGACCGCATCATCGAACGCAAGCTGATCGCCTAACAATCCTCCGATATCATTGAGATGCGCCGCGTGATCGATGCGCGCGCCTTCGATCTGGAGCAGGAATGGCTTGTCGCTGGCGAGAAAACGGGTGAGGGCGGCGGTGGTCATTTCCGCGAGAGTGGGGATTTTCGCAGCCAATTCTGGGTTGTTGTCGCGGTCCAGTGAGAAGGGGAGATGGCCAAGGGTGAAAGTTCCTAGCAGCTTTTCGTCGCGTGAGGCAAGTAGGGCATTGCGAGCTGCTAGAACTCTGTATCCTGCGCTGGCGAAGGCTCCCGAGAGATCCTGTTTGTCGGCGCGTTCCAGCGCGCTGAAATGCCCAGAACCACCGCCCAGAATAACATCCACGCGATTCAAGTATTGCAGTGCGATATCGTCTTCCTCACCGCGTTTCGGAACGCATGCAGCGAATCCAGCGGGCGTGGCATGGGTGATCGTTGCGGTGCTGACTAGGCCAATGAGCGCGCCTTTTTTCTTTAGGATTTCTGCAATCGGGTTGAGGGGCTTGCCTGCGGGAGTGACATTAATCGAGCCGTTATTGACGCGTTCCCCGCCCCCCCAAGAGCTGGAAGCGGCAGCGGAGTCGGTGACCATTGAGTTCGCGGATGCCGTATCCATCAGGCCGCGTGAGGACGTGCGGTCATTGAAAATTTCCCACCATTTTGTGCCGCGCTGGCGGGTGAGCTTGGAATAAGCCTCGGCCAGAGTCAGCACGCCGGGACTCATCCCATCGGAAACCATGAAAACGACGCCCCTCACCTTTTTCGCGGGCGTGCCAACCGGCTCGGCTGTCGCACGGGTGTGCGCGATCACCGCGGCGGCGCTGCCGAGGGCGGCGGTTTTAAGCCAATCCCGTCGACCGAATTGAGACGTTGTTTGCATGGCCCACAAGTATCATTCACAAGGCACAGGGCAAGGCCGGGAAGTGGCCAAGGAGAAACGATCTTTCACCTCAGACTTGCGCCTTGTCCGCAGGTCCTTTAACCCATCCGCAACATGACGCACGATCCGGACCAACATGCCTCGCTGGGAGCGATGTATTCCGACTACTTTCTCGACTACGCGAGCTATGTGATCCTCGAGCGGGCTGTGCCGCACTTGTTTGACGGCCTCAAGCCGGTGCAGCGCCGGATCCTCCACGCAATGGATGAGCTGGACGATGGCCGCTATAACAAAGTTGCCGGGATCGTGGGAAATACGATGAATTATCACCCGCACGGGGACCAATCCATCGGTGCTGCGATTGTCGGCCTAGGCCAGAAGGACCTGCTCATCGACACCCAGGGGAACTGGGGAAACACCCTCACCGGCGATGGTGCTGCCGCTCCCCGGTATATTGAAGCGCGACTCACAAAATTCGCCAACGAGGTCGTTTTCAACCCAAAAACCACCGACTGGCTTCCTAGCTATGATGGCCGCCGGAAAGAACCCGACACGCTGCCGGTGAAATTTCCACTGCTGCTCGCTCAAGGAGTCGAGGGCATTGCCGTTGGACTCGCTTGCAAGATTCTCCCTCACAACTTCAACGAACTTATTGAAGCCGCCATCGCCGTCTTGCGCGACCAACCTTTCACTCTCATCCCAGATTTCCCCACTGGCGGAATCATGGACGCCGCAGATTACCGCGACGGCCTGCGCGGTGGAAAAGTCCGGGTCCGCGCCCGAATCGCCACCGATAAAAAGGGGATCTTGCGCATCACGGAAATCCCTTTCGGCACCACTACCGGCGGCCTGATGGAATCCATTGTCGCCGCTGCTGATAAAGGCAAAATTAAGATTGCCAAAATCGAGGATAACACCGCTGCCCAAGCTGATATCCTCGTCTATCTGCCCGCCGGAGCTGATCCTGAGCAAACTCGCGATGCGCTCTATGCGTTCACAGATAGTGAGCTCACTATCTCGCCAAATGCTTGCGTCATTACCGAGGGGAAACCCGTGTTCATGGGCGTTTCCGACATCCTCCGCCGCACCACGTTGAATACGCGAAGGCTGTTAGAGATGGAGCTGAACATCAAACTTTCCGAACTCGCCGAGAAATGGCACTTTAGTTCGTTAGAGAAAATTTTCATCGAAAACCGCATCTACCGCGACATCGAAGAATGCGAAACTTGGGAAGCAGTGCTTGAAGCCATCGACGATGGCTTTAAGCCTTTCAAAAAACTCCTCAAGCGTGAAGTCACTGAGGAGGATCTCGTCCGGCTAACGGAAATCAAAATCAAGCGCATCTCCAAGTTCGATGCGTTCAAGGCCGACGAGGAGATCAAAGGTCTCGAAAAGCTCATTGATGAGACCGAAAAACATCTTCGCAATCTCACGAAATATACCATCCGCTGGTATGAGGATCTTCAGAAAAAATACGGCAAGACCCGCGAACGCCGCACCGAGATTTCCTCCTTCGACCGCGTGGACCGCATGCAAGTCGTCGCCGCCACCGAGACACTCTATCTGGATGCAAAGAATGGATTCGCGGGTTACGGTTTGAAAAAAGACGGCGAGCCTATCGAAAAATGCTCCACCATCGACGATGTCATCACGTTCACAGCGGATGGCAAAATGAGGGTCATGAAAATTGCCGATAAAGTTTTTGTCGGCCAGAAACCCTTGCGCGTCGCCATTTTACGAAAGGAAGAAGACCTGATTTACTCCATGATCTATCGAGATGGTCGGGATGGACCGATTCTCGCAAAACGTTTCACCGTCGGCGGCGTGACCCGCGACAAGGAATACAATCTCACAAAGGGAACTGCAGGCAGTCGTGTTCTCTACTTTGCTTTCCACAAGACCAACGAGGAAAGCGCCGCACAAATGTTATTAGTATATCTCAAGTCCGGTCTACGCATGAGAAACTTGATCCGTCCGCTGCACTTCGCCGAGTTTGGCATCAAGAGCCGCTCCAGTGCAGGCAATCTCGTCACCAAGCACGGCATCGAAAAAATCATCCGCGCGCCAAAGGATTACGATCCGACGCTGGGCGCATAAGTTGCGCGGGAACGCATTTTATTTCAGGAAGCTGATCGTCCACGGATGCTTGAACGGCTCATTGTTGGCGGCTTTCAGTGTTGCGATGATGGCGATGACGATCCATGCGAGGAAGCCCAGACCACAGCTCGCCACTCCCCAAAGAGTCCAAGAAATATTGAAATTGATGACTTTTTTGCCCTCTTCATCGACGGTGGGAACAGAGTCTTTTTTCACAAGCCACAAGACGAGTGGTCCGAGGATATGGCCGACGGGAAAAACGAAAGCGGTGAAGGATAACAGTTCGAGGTAGAGGCGCCAGTTAGTGGCACTCGGACGCGGCAGACTTGTTTGCGTTTCCATGGTGTAATTGTGAGTCTGAGATTATGGAATTAAGGTCGTGCTCCATTTGCGGGGGATTCTGGAGAGAACCGAGTCAACTCGGCTGACATTTCTGACGAGTTAGTTTTCATCGCAGGAACCGGTGGTGGAACGGCAGGTGCGCGTGGAGCAAAGAGCACTTGAAGTTGAGTTCCGGGTCGTGTGGCAAGATTGAGCAATAACAGAGAAAAAATCAAAGTGGAAAGAAGACCCGCGATACCCGCCAGCCACCAGCGGTGATTCCCTGAATGAGGCAGGTCGAGGCCGGGCTCTTCGATGACCGGTGGTGCGGGGCGTCGCAGGGGTTTCTGCGCATTCAAAGTAGCCCCGAGCAAACGAGGCTGGGGGGATTCAGAAAGTTTCCACCCAGCGAAGTCCAGATCGTCCACAGCCAGTGCGAGATCCTCGGGGTAAGGTGCTTGGCGGGCGGGATACAGCGGCTCGAACATCAAGGCCGAGAGCGCGGCTTCGTCGATAAATCCATCTCGTTCGATCACCAATGCAGGTGTTTCATCGATGGCCCGTAAAGTCGGCAGTGGGTTTACTCGGAGTGGAGTCATAACGAATTTAAGTGATTAAGAATTTTTCTATGCTTAAATTCGGGATACGTCAATTTTTAATGTTTCTAAACTAAATTACAGGTTGTCATGGTTTTGCTTCACCTTTACCTGAAGCGGAGTTAGTTGGATCTAGCGCTTGGTGTTGCAAACAGATTGGATTGCCCCGAAACTCCTCTTATCTAAATGTCACCCGATTCATCAGACGATCTGCTTTTACTGATTCGCTGTCCCTCATGTGGCCAGCGTTTCAAAGTGGAGGAAGACCTTCGTGACAAGATGGTAGAGTGCGGCGGCTGTGATGTGCGTTTCCGAATCAACGACGATGTGATTGTCCGTGGACGTCGTTTTTATCCGGGCGAGCGCAGCAGTACCGCATTGAGCCGTTTCCAGCGGGTGCCCTTGGCATTCACTCCACTTGCGAAGGAATATCAAGCAATGCGCTACGCAAAGGCTCCAGACGCAGCGATTTTGGAACCCGCATCACCGCTGCAAATTCTCGCAGGAATTGTCGGAATCAGTGGGATGGTCATGATGGCCTTATTGCTGATATTTGGCGCGAATCTCGGTGGGTCGCTGGACGGGATGTCGATGGAGAATCGCCTAGTGATGGGGGGGGTCGCGAGTTTCATGGGTATCGTATTTTTGATATACGCAAATCCGAAGGCTCGCTTGAAAGCATTGGGAATTGGGTTGCTGCTGAGTAGCGGACTGCTGGCCATCCCTTTTGTGTTTACCGCCGGCTCGACGATCCAGGTGGCAAGAATCGAACCCACTTCCACACCGGTTCCTGCGCTGCCGACTCTAGAATCCATGAAAGAGGACGCGAACACGGTTTTGCGCAACCGCATTGGGATCGATCCGCTCGAGAAGGAAATCAAACGATTGGAGGCAGAGGGAAGTCCCAAGCACGCCATCGGGCTGTGGCTGCGAGGTTTGAGTGATATGAATCGCTTCCTCGTGAGAGATTATATTTTCCGAGTGACAGGGGCGGATCCGTCCTCGCACTTTTATCCGCGGGATGGAGGTGATTTTTTGATGGTGGTGACCGGTCCGAAACAGAAGATAGATGAGATGACCGACGTGATCTCACCACTGGGGATTCTTGAAAAAATTTATCCCGAGCTTTCGGTGATCGAGATTCGGGTGAACAATGAAAATTTCACGGAAGGTCCTATCAAAAAACTCACGGAAAAGGACGATCCCGCTTATTATGAACTTAATAAACGTGAATTAGAGAGTGTTGACTTAGAGCGAGTGCGCCGCGCAGTCCAGCGTCTAGCAGAATCGCCGCCGAAAGTCTATCGTGTCGATATTACTCGCAGGTTGATCTCCTTACTCAAAGAGGATGGTATCGATTTCAAGGGGAACATCTGTCATGCACTCTCTATCTGGTCGGATCAGCCCGGTCCTGCCGGTGAGGCTGCTTTGCTGGCGGTAAAGAAGTTGATGGATAAGGAAGCGTTAGTTCCTCAGGAGATGATCGCCTTAATCGTCAAAGAGAAAAACTTGGCGGTAATTCCCGCTCTCGATCAGCTCTGGTCGAAAGATCCGACCACTTGGGAGTCACTTTTCGCGGATCTTGGGCCTGTCATCGAATCTTGCGTAATCGAACGTTTCCCGAAAACCGATGGCCCTGCACGCTATTCCGCTGTGCGCTTGCTGGGGCGAGTCGGCGGCGCGGCCAGTGTGCCGATGTTGAGTGGGGCGTCGCTGGGGGCGAATCCCGAGTTGAAGGTTTTGCTGGAACAGGCGCAAAAGGCGATCCATGAGCGACTTACACAATAAGGGTGTCGCTCAGGTTAAACTTCACCACAAATCATGGGAATCGCCTTGCCCGTCGTGTGGACTTTCTTCAGGCTCATCCACGCCTCTCGTTTTGCGCATTTGCTGGGATAATCCGGGGGGAGAATTCCGGCGGCGCGAGGCGGGGGGCCCTTCGCGAGCCCTCTAATTGAAAGGCGAAAGTGTGAACTCACACGCTGGGTGATGATGCGTATTCGCCGGGATCGCGCAGTTGCCTTTCCCAAATGAAGCGGCGGAAAAGCACCTTCATGGCTGCCGTGAGTGGGACTGCTAACAGTGCTCCCACGAAGCCGCCGAGAACGAGTGACCAGAACAACATCGAGAAAATCACCGTCAGCGGATGCAGCCCCACGGAATCACCCACGATCTTAGGAGCGGTCACCAATGAGTTAATCTGTTGGACAAAAATGAAGATTCCTAACACACATCCGACGTAGGTCCATGCACTCATCCCAAATGGTGCCGCACCCTGAGCGTGGAGATAAGCGATGATGCATGCGGGGATCAGGCAAAGAATGTTCCCGATGTAGGGAATAATTCCTAGGATCGCCATGAATATCCCGATCAAGAGTCCATAAGGCAGCCCGAAGGTCATCAGTGCAAGGCCCACGAGAATCCCATCGATGGCCGCCACCAACACCTGTCCGCGGAAGAACGAAACCAGATAGCCATTGATCTCTTGGAGAGTATCTACCAGCTCCGTTTTGAAGCGCGAGGCTTTGAGTGGCACATAATGGTGCCATTGATTTCGAATCGATGCGGAATCCTTGAGGAAAAAGAACAAGTACACAGGCACCATGATCATGCCAATCACCAGCCCTAGGAATCCTAACACTTTGGTTGACCCTGCGGATAGCCAGTCTCTCCCGGTCTTGAGAATCACCCCTTGGTATTCGAACAGCATTCTTCCTCCACGGCTCTTTGAAAAGTAGTCCAGTGATCTCGGCTCGGGGATGGCACTTTTTGTTAGCGCCGGTTCGTCGGGCTGATCCGGGTCCGTGAGCAGCCAGCCGATCGGGCCGTTTTGATTGCGGTTCTTCAGGTCGTTGAGCGCACCAGCGAGAGCAGGGGATAGATGATCTGGCTCGTCATCCCTAGTAGGAGCTGTAGTGGTGCCTGCGGACTGCTCGGTTTGCGCCGTCGATTTTGGCTTTGCTAGGAAATCTCGTAATGCACCGTGGCCGCGTTGGATTCCCGGAAGTATCGCCGCGACTAACAAAATAATGGCAGTTAGAATAATGATGTAAAGAGTCACAACCGCCCAAATCCTGCTCATTCCGCGTCTTTCAAGAAATCTAACGATAGGATCGAGCACATAGGCGATGATTCCCGCAACAATCAGCGGGATGAGCACGGGTTGAAGAAATCCGAAAATTTGGCCGATGAGTATAATCAGTCCAACTAACAAGCCTCCTAACACCATGATGGAAACTCCGGTGGCGGCGTTCCATAGGGTTTTTTTCTGGAATTCGGTCGGGTAGCGCATAATCGAAAAAATCTCGTTCGGTGTTATGGCGGCTGCCGCTTGCGATACCAATTACAAAACGTCCTGACTTTCGGATCGCGCGGCGGCGTTTTTCGCAATCCGATCGAGCACGCCATTGACGAAGCGTTTCGAATCTGTCGTGCCAAAGCGTTTCGCTAGCTCAATCGCTTCGTTGATCGCAACTTTCGGTGGAGTGTCGGCATGAAGAACCTCATACGTTGCCATTCGCAAAATCGCTCGGTCCACGGGGTCAATCCGTTCGGGTGAGAAATTATCGACCACCTTGGCTAGCGTTTCATCGATGGATTCCTTTTTCAGCAGAATCGCATCGACAAGGTTATCGGCTTTGCGGCGGAGTTCGTGGATTTCTGCCTTGGACTCGCGCAGTCGGGCGAGATCGGCTTGTTCAGGAAATTTTTCGGGCTCCTCGACCATCCGCAGCCGGTCCGAGATGCGCTGCAATCGGCGGATTGTCGCGGCAACTGCCTCCAATTGACCTCTCAATGCGGGGAAATCTTCGATGCCTTGCAAAAAGCGCAGGCGTGTCATGGCGAGATCTCGATCTAACCTAAACAGAGTTCCTAGCGCCGTGCTGAAACTTTCCGCCACCGATGCATCATCATCATCTTTGGGCAGGCGCTCCAGTTTTGCAAACGAAGTGCTCCAGCCGGATTCCAGCTCAGCGATACGCCGGAGATCACTTTTCAAATTTTCCGCCTCTGGCCATGCGGTGAGCAAAGCAAATGCGATTTCTTGGCGCTCAACAAATTCTAGCAAACGCCCCTCACGCCCGTGCGCGAGGTGATGGACAGTGCGGAATGTCGCAAGCTGCAAGCTGCGGCGGTCCGACTCCGTCACGAAATCCCAAAATGGATCACGCAAGGCAGCCGGATCCGCACCACCTTCGAGGTCAGCGCAGTAGAGGAATTGGACGACCGCCTCGCGGATGTGGCGGCGGCTAGGCATTACGATGCTTTTTAAAACTGGAATTGCGACTCATGGATTTGTCGAGTTCTTGGAATAGGTCAATCATCGAGGCGGCGGCTCGGGCCGCTTCTTTGCCTCGGTTGAGTGCGGCTCCGATGCAGCGGGCGTAGGCTTGTTTTTCGTCCTCGACCAGCAATACCTCATGAATCACCGGACATAAAGATTTGATCGCAAGAGCTTGGAGCGAATCCGTCACCGAACGAGCCACGAGATCAGCGTGTGAGGTCGAGCCGCGAATGATTAGACCCAGAGCGATGATGCAAGCCGGAGGCTCTCGATCGAGGACGGATGCGACCATGACAGGAATCTCAAAAGCACCTGGAACACGAATCAGATCGACCCGTCCTTGTGGGACCAGCTCGCCAAGCTCCTCCAGCGCGTTTTCGACCAAGGCATCGGTGTATTGCTCATTGTATTTTGAGGCAACAATGCACACCCGGACTTTCGGTCCGATAATGCGGGGTTTCGGCGGCAAAGCAGACGACATGCGCGGGGTATGGCGGGCGGTGAAGGAAAAGTCAATCGGCAGACAAGGAGATTGCATCATGTGGCGATTTTCACTTGGCGGGCAAGGGATCTCAACGATGATCCGGCCATGCTTTCATTTCGTAAGGCGTTCGATCTGATCTTGGAAAATACGCCTCTGCTGGCGATTGAGCGCTGTCGGCTGGAGGACGCCGCGGGGCGTGTTTTACGCCAGAATGTGACGGCGGATTGTCCGTTTCCGGCGTTTGATCGGGTGATGATGGATGGATTCGCGCTGAAATCTGCCGATTGGCAGGCTGGACGGCGGTCTTTTCGGATTAGCGGTTCCGCGCCAGCGGGGCGCGAGCAAGTGGTGATGACAGAAGAGTCGGGAACTTGTGTAGAAGTGATGACCGGTGCGCCGTGCCCGCTGGGTGCCGATTTGATCGTGCCGGTGGAAGACGTGATATCCATCCAAAGTGAAGGAGTTAGGTTTACCGAGCAAAGTGAGCAAGTCCCCGGCAGGTTCATCCATCGGGCAGGGAGTGATGCCTCAGAAGGACAGGTCTTGCTAGAATCAGGGTGCATGCTTGGATCTCGGGAAATCGGTGTGGCTGCGTCATGTGGAATTACTTGGTTAGACGTTTCCTGCTTGCCGAAAATTGCAGTGGTCGCCACGGGTGACGAGCTCGTTGGCGTGGATCAAATCCCTGCCGCGCATCAAATCCGCCAATCGAATGGTCATTCGCTGGCTGCCGCTCTAACACGCCCTGGCCATCGTCCTTCGTCCGTTAGCGTATTGAGTGACGAGATTTCCGATGCTACGCCCCTGATTAAAAAACTACTTGATGAAAATGATTGGTTAATTCTAACCGGTGCGGTTTCGAAAGGCTCTCGTGATTTTGTTCCTCTTTTGTTAGGTGAACTCGGCTGCCGACTGCTGTTTCACGGGGTGGCACAACGCCCCGGCAAACCCGCGGGTTGCTGGATCGGCCCGGGCGGACAAATGATCATGGCGCTGCCGGGTAATCCAGTTTCCGCGGTCACTGGCGTACATGTCTTTGTGCTTCCCGCTTTGGCGGTGGCCTCCGGGTTGATTCAGCCATTGCAGCGTCACGTGCTGATGGAGGACCGGGCGCAGTGCATGCCGGAATTTACGAGGCATCTTCCTGTAACATTCACTGCCGATGGCCGCGCCGAACCCGCAAACACAGGCAATAGTGGCGATTTCATCGGCTTGCTGAAAAGCGATGGGTTCGTCATCTTGCCTCCACGGGGAAATGAAACCAACGTCTATCCATACACCCCCTGGCTCTGAAATCTAATGGAAAGTTCTGATCAATCCCACTTCACCCATGTCCGCGAGGGGCAACCTACGATGGTGGATATCACCTCGAAATCGCCTAACCGACGGACTGCCATCGCCGAAGCACGCATGGAGCTTGGCGAGGAAATCATCGCGAGTTTCCGCCAGAATGATTTCCACGGACCCAAAGGCCCCGTTTTCCAAACTGCCATCATTGCGGGCACCATGGCGGTAAAAAAAACCAGCGAGCTCGTTCCCTTCTGCCATCCGTTGCCAGTGGAAAATTGTGAGTTTCAAATCACTCCTACCCACACTGGCCTCATCATTCGCTGCGAGGTTTCTACGACGGGTAAAACCGGTGTAGAAATGGAGGCCATGACAGGAGTGAGTATCGCCGCTCTCACCGTCTATGATATGTGTAAGGCTATGAATAAGGCCATCCGCATCCTCGAAATCCGCCTCATTTCAAAAACCGGAGGCAAGTCCGGCGACTTCCACGCATGAATTCATATCCCCAAATTTGCGGCCTCGTGCTCGCGGGCGGCCGCAGCTCGCGCATGGGTCAGGATAAGGCGGCGCTGATCCACCCAGATGGCCGGACACTTGTTAGGAGAGCCTGTGATTTACTCGTCGATATAGGTTGTCAAAAGGTCGTTCTCTCCATTCGCCACGATCAGGAAATTCCTGCGGGATTGTCGGACTTTGGAAATCTAACGATTGTTCGCGATCCTGCGGGGGAAAGCGTCGGGCCGATCGCCGGGATGGTCACAGGGATGCGCTTGCAAGCCACTGCCGATTGGTTAGTGCTCGCCTGCGACTTACCCCGGCTGGATGCGGCCACGCTTTCCGCGCTGGTGAATTCGAGACGGGATGGGGAAAAATTTCTCGCCTACCGCAGCGAGTGTGATGAACTCCCGGAGCCTCTTTGCGCCCTTTACGCCAGCGAATCCTTACCCATCTTAGAGCAGGCCTTCGCCGATGATATGCGCTGCCCGCGGAAGATTCTCATTCGCAACGATTGCCGTCTGCTTGCCCCCGTCTCTCCAAACGCCCTCGACAACGCCAACACTCCAGAAGATTGGGCCTCCGCCATTCTCCCATGAATTCCTATACTGTCAGTTATTTCGGGCTGCTCGCCGAGCGCCGCGGTGTTTCAGAAGAACAGCTCACCAGTCATGCCGGAACTCCATCAGAACTCTACCGAGATCTGGATGCCACTCACCAACTCGGTCTAACGATTGAAAATTTTCGTGTGGCCGTAAACGACGAATTCACCGAGTGGAGCCATCTGCTAGAGACAGGCGATCGTATCGCTCTGCTGCCACCCATGTCTGGCGGTTAGACAATCACCCTTCATGACACCCGCTATCCATTTTTCCCTCGTTGATCATACCATCGACTGCCCGTCGCTCGCGGCTGCGTTGGCAGACCCCGCTGCAGGTGCGGTGGTGACTTTCGATGGGCGGGTGCGCGATCATAACGACGGTCGGCTCGTCAGCCATCTCGAGTATCAAGCCTACCCGGCGCTGGTGGTTTCCACCGGCCAGAAGATTCTCGAAGAGGAATGCGCCCGACATGGCATCCTCCGCGCCCGCGCCGCTCACCGGACAGGGGCGTTAGCCATCGGTGAGGTCGCGGTTTGGTTAGGCGTGGCATCCGCTCATCGTGGACCTGCTTTTGATGCTGCTCGCGTGATCATGGAGCGCCTGAAATATGAACTCCCGATTTGGAAAAAGGAAACCTACGCGGATGGGCACACCGAATGGGTCGGCCCTGACAATCATTCCGCCGACACAGGATTTCCTCGGGAGGTTGTTCCCGAGTGGAAAGCGACTTTGTTAGAAATCTGGATCTCGGAGGGTAACAACTTCCGTGGACGCCATGAGCAGGCCAGCTTGACTCACGAAATCCGCAGCGTGCCCCAAGTAGAATGTATCGCCGGGATGGGCCTGCGTGGTGACCGCTACTTCGGTTACAAGGAGAACTTTAAAGGCCAAGTCACCTTCTTCGATGAGGATGCAGTTCAGGCGGTTCGAGACTATTCCCAAAAGCCTGATCTATCAAGTTCTGTGTTTCGTCGCAATCTCATCGTCCGTGGTGTTGAGCTCGGGGCATGGATTGGAAAGCGCTTCAGATTCCAAGGCCTCGAATTCGAGGGCAGCGAAGAATGCAAACCCTGCTACTGGATGGATCAGGTTGCCGCACCAGGAGCCGAAGAATTTCTAAAATCAAACTTTCGCGGCGGCTTGCGTGCGAGGATTCTTACCAGCGGCGTTCTGAGAGTAGGACAGTAGTACTTCCTGCTAGTTCGAGCTTTGTGTGCATCGATATTGACGGTGAGGTTCCACTCGATGCGAAAATACTTCTAAGGATCATCGGAATGGAGTGTCATCTCTATTGTTATGAAAATTTTGACGTGGAGTCTCCTGTTGTTTATTGCTTTCTTCCTCACCCTCATGGCCGAAGATGTTCCGAGACTCCGCAACGAACGCGACAAGCTCATCTCCCGGGGCATGTGGCGCGATGTCATCAAGCAGTATGAGGAAAAATTGTTGCCCGTCTCGGATGCTGGCTCGGGCGCGGACCTTGAGCGGGCGGTCGATGCTCTCGCGCAGTTGAATGCTTGGAACGAGTTTGATGGGCTGGTGGAGCGCTCGGTAGCCGCATTGCCGGATAATGCTAGCTTGCTGACGGCGGCAGCCGAAGTTTACAGGCAAGCCCCGCATTCCGGCCAGATCATCGCTGGCGAATTCAAGCGGGGTGGCGGCGGATTTAGGCATGGGCGTGGCAGACCCGTCGATGGAGGGACCGGGGAGTCGGGGCAATTTATACAAACCGACTACCGCAACAAAGTGCGTTCTCTCCAGTTGCTAGAGTTGGCAGTGAGGAAGTCTGTGCCGCCCGCGCTCGGGATTCTTGCGTGGCGTGAAATGGCGGAAATTCTGATGGAGGACGAGCCATGGAAACTTCAAACACTCACGGCGTTAGAAAAGCTGCCGGAGTGGACAGAACCCGGGCCAGAGGGCGGGACAGAAGGCACGCCTTGGAAAGCGGATGCACCGGTGGTGTATGAAATGCCTGCCTCGTTCGAGGTGGCGGCCAATGATGGAGAGCGCTGGCGGTGGGCGCTGGCGGAGCAGGTCCGCCTGGGTGGGCAAACGGGTGACGCTGACATGACAGCGGGGAAAATTTCCGAGCGGGCGGCCTTTTCATCGCGCCAGTTCGGCACGGAAACGCTTTCATCTAACGGTTGGTGGCGTGAACAGGATCCTGATAGTGCGAAGGGCATCCTACAAATGGACACGCTAACAGAAGATGAATGTTTGGCAAAAACCTCCGATGGCGTTCGCCGTTTCAAGCTGGCGCCTGAGCATCATTTTATCGCGCTCTATCGGTCAATCCTTGATAACAGAATGGTTGGCGGTCAGGCTGGGGATGCGCTGGTGCAGGTCTTTCTCAACCGCCGGCAGTATGACAAGGCGCGTGAGGTCCTTGAGCAAACGATTTCAAAACACGGCCCCGGTGGAGATGATTCACGCGGGAAGCTTCTCAAGCAGATCACCGGAAACTGGGGTCGATTCGAAGTGGCGACCACCGTCCCCGCTGGCACAAAGCCGCACCTTCCACTCGTTTTTCGCAATGCATCCACTATCAAACTCACCGTCGCCTCAGTGGACATGGATGCGGTGCTGCGCGATACCATCGCCTACCTAAAATCTAATCCCGCAGAATTGGATTGGCAGCGCTTAAACCCAGGGGGCATTGCCCAACAGCTCATCAGCGGGAAAAGTGCGGCCTACATCGGCAAGCCAACCGTAACGTGGGAACAGCCGTTAGTGCCGCGCGAAAAACATCGCGATAGCCGCACCGATCTAGAAGTTCCTATCAGCCAAGCTGGTGCTTGGTGGATTAGCGGAGAGATAGAGGGGGGGAATTCATTTCACACGCTCGTATGGATTGTGGATTCCGTGATCGTGCAACATGACGTGGCCGGGAAAAAACAATGGTGGGTTGCAGATGCCGACACCGGCGCGCCTGTGGTCGGGTCGGACATCGAGTTTTTTGGTTATCGTAATATCTATCTGGATCGGAAACTTCCGTTAGGGCGTCGCACCGAGGTCCGGACGAAGGAGTTTGAAAGAAGCACGGATGCGGATGGAAAAACGTGGATGAAACCCGGCGACTGGGACGACCAATACCAATATATAGCAATTGCCCGGAAGCAAGGCCGCTGCACCGCATTTTATGGTTTCCAGGGATTCAGCGTGGACCAGCCGCAATACGAGAATGGTAATCGGGATATCACTTACGGAATTTCGGATCGGCCGCTTTACAAACCGGGCGATACCGCGCATCTAAAATTTTATCTGCGTAATGTGGGCTACTTCCAGCCAGATGAATCGCGCTGGGCTAACAAGAATGGTAAGCTCACGGTCATGAATGGCCGCGGGGAGGAAACGCTCAAGATCGAGAATTTAAAAACGGATGCGCTCGGCGCGGTGGAAACGGAGATTGTGATCCCCAAGGACGCTATGCTCGGGAACTGGCAGGCGGTCTATCAAATTGGAGATCAGATCGCCACTTCAGTTAGTTTACGGGTCGAGGAATACCGCAAACCGGAATACGAAGTGACCGTGGAGGCGCCTGCAGAACCGGTGAAACTTGGCGATAAATTTACTGCCACCGTGAAAGCAATGTATTTCCACGGCGCGCCAGTGAGGAACGCGAATGTGGAAGTGATCGTGAAACGAAGCTCGGTGAGCGATCACTGGTTTCCCGGATGGCGCTGGGATTGGCTCTACGGCGCCGGCGCATGGTGGAGCGGCAGCGAGGCCACGTGGCATCCCACTTGGAAAAGCTGGGGCTGCATCCCACCGCATCCGCCATGGTGGCAGGGGAATCGTTGGACGCCGGATGAGCTGGTGTTAAAAACTAACATACCGATCGGTCCCGACGGTACGGCGAAGGTGGAAATTGACACCGCATCTGCGAAACAAATTCACGGCGACATCGATGCAAAATATACCATCGAGGCTCGGGTGGTGGATGCTTCCCGCCGCGAAGAGCGTGGCACGGGATCGGTGCTCGCCGCGCGCAAACCCTTCGAAGTCATCGTTTGGACGAATCGCGGTTTTGCCAGCGCCGGGGAGGAGGTGGAAGCCACTATTTCCGCTGCAACTCTAGCAGGAAAGCCGGTGAGCGGGGCGAAGGGTGCCTTGAAGTTATACAAACTCACCAGCGGCGAAAACGGTAAGGTCGCTGAAGAGGAAATCCGGTCTTGGTTAGTCGAGGCCGATGGGGCAGGGGAGATCCATCAGAAATTCGCCGCGCCTGCTCTTGGCCAATATCGCTTGGCGGTAGATCTATCACTTAAAGGCGGCGAGCCGGCCGAAGGTGCCTGCATTTTGAACGTGCAAGGCCCGGGCCGCAGTGATTCGGCGGATTGGAAATTCGGTCCACTGGAACTCGTTTCCGATAAGGTGGCCTACGCTCCGGGAGAAGCTCTAAAGCTCCGTGTGAATAGCGATCGGGAAAACGCGAACGTCTGGCTTTTTCTACACATCGCGGGCGGCAGCGGTCGGGAAGCACGCCGCATCGTACTCGATGGAAAGAGCCTCGAAGTGGACGTGCCGCTCGACCTCAAGGACATGCCAAACATGTTTATCGAAGGCGTGACCGTGCATGGGGCGCAAGTCCACACGGCGGTCCGTCAGATTCTATTGCCGCCGGTCAGCAAGTTGATAGATGTGACACTGGAGCCCGCGAAGGCTAAAGTGAAACCGCGAGAAAACTCTGCACTGCGGATCACTCTACGCGATGCGGAGGGTAAACCAGTGGTAGGCAGCGCGGTCCTAACGATTTATGATAAATCTCTCGAAGCGATCACCGGTGGATCTAACATCTCGACGATTCATCAGAATTTCTGGAGCTGGAAGAACAGTTATTACCCACGAAGTAGCATGGATTCCGTTCCCCAATCACCGGGAAATCTTTTGCGACCGAAGGCCGCCGGCATGCAGGGCTTGGGGCGGTTTGGCGAGGATCGCTTCCCAGGTAGCGCTCAGGGCTTTAGGGGGCGGAGAGCAGATGGAATGTTATTAAGCGATGGCGCGAACGGTGGTGCCGTGGCAATGTCGGCGGCTGCGCCGATGGAGAAAAGTGCCGATTTAGCATTCGCCCCAGAGTCAGCGGGCGGGGCACCCACTGCTGCGCCGATCCTTGTTCGTAAGGACTTCGCAGATTTGCTAAAATGGTCGGGCACGATCCAAACCGATGCTGAGGGAAAGGCCGAAGTCCCGATCGAATTCCCTGATAATCTAACGACATGGAAAGCCCGTGTCTGGATGTTAGGCCAGGACACACACGTTGGTGAAGGCAGTGCGGAAATCATTACCTCAAAGGAACTCCTCGTCCGCCTGCAAGCCCCGCGCTTTCTGGTAGAGCGTGATGAGGCGGTCCTCAGTGCGGTAGTGCAAAACGATCATGATACGCCAAAAACGGTCAAAGTCTCGCTTGAACTCGATGGGAAATCCCTAGCAGCCATCGACGCTGCGGCGCAAACCGTAGAGATCGCAGCAAAGTCCGAAGCCCGCGTCGATTGGAGGGTGAAAGCTTTGCACGAAGGCGAAGCCACGATACGCATGCGTGCCGATGCCGGTGATGATGGAGACGCCGTGGAGCGCAAGCTTCCTGTTCGAGTGCATGGAATGCTGCGTCAGGATGCCTGGAGCCGCGTAATCGAATCCGGCAAGGATTCCGCTCGCATCGCCATGGAAGTTCCCGCCCAACGTCGGCCGGATCAATCGAAACTTACAGTTAGGTTTTCCCCTACCATTGCTGGAGCAGTCGTGGACGCGATTCCCTATCTAGCAAGTTATCCTCACGGTTGCACCGAGCAGACGCTCAACCGCTTCGTTCCTGCAGTAATCGCGCAGAAGATGCTCAAGGACCTCAAAATCAATCTCGCCGAGGTCAAATCGAAGCGCGCCAATCTTAATCCACAAGAGTTAGGAAATTCCGCCGAGCGCGCGGCGCAGTGGAAACAATGGCAGACGAATCCGGTTTTCGACGAGGCAGAGATGGGAAAGATGGTGACGGCGGGCGTGGATAAGCTGATGTCCATGCAGAATTCCGACGGTGGATGGGGTTGGTTTTCCGGCTATGGCGAGACCTCCTATCCGCACACTACGGCAGTGGTGGTGCATGGTTTGTTAGTCGCCAAAGCGAATGGTGCGAAGATTCCTCAGCTGATGTTAGATTCCGGCATGAAGTGGTTGATGTCTTATGAGCGAAAGCAGGCTGCGGCGCTCCAGCTTCATGGCGACCGGGAAGCCCTCCGGAAAGAGGGAAAGAAGGTCAAAGATGATAATAACTATGAAAAATCCTGCTGCGACGCGATGGATGCTTTCGTCCGATTTGTGCTGGGTGAGGCGGAGCGAGATTCAGAGGCGATGCTCGCGTTTCTCTATCGAGACCGTGTCGGCCTGCCTGTCTATGGGAAATGCCTGCTTGGCCTTGAGGAACATCGCAAGGGCGATGAAGCTCGCAGGGACGAGGTCATGCAAATGATTTCCCAGTTCCTCAAGCGGGATGCCGAGAATCAAACCGCGTATTTGGATCTGCAGAACAAAAGCTATTGGTGGAATTGGTATGGCAGCGAAGTTGAGGCGCACGCATGGTATCTGAAATTGCTAGCTGCCGTGAAGCCGAACGATCCTGACACGCGGGGAGTCGTTAAATACCTCGTCAACAATCGCAAACACGCAAGTTATTGGGAATCCACACGTGACACCGGGTTCGCGATTGAGGCGATTGCCAGTTATTTTAAAGCCAGCGGGGAGGATGCACCCGAGATGGAGGTGGAGATTCTGATGGATGGAAAATCACTCGGGAAAGTTTCTATTAGCCGGGAGAATCTTTTTACCTTCGATGGAACGGTCATACTAACAGGCGATGCAGTCACCACCGGGAAACATGACATTGAACTTCACCGCAGCGGTAAGGGTACGCTTTATGCGAATGCCTATCTGGAAGTTTTCACGCTCGAAGATAAACTTCGCGCCGCTGGGCTGGAAGTGAAGGTGGCCCGGCATGTATCGAAACTTACCGCCTTAGAAAAAGAAAACGAAGTGCCAGATTCTACGGGTTTAATCGCGAAACAGAAGGTTGAGCGATTCCGACGCGAGCTGCTAACGGATGGCGCGAAACTCGTTTCCGGTGATCGGATTGAAGTAGAACTCGTGCTCGAAAGCAAAAACGATTACGAGTATCTCCTCTTTTCCGATCCAAAGGCTGCTGGGTTCGAAGCAATCGATGCGCTGAGTGGCTATGTCAGCGGCGGCGGCATAAGTACCTACATGGAGCCCAAGGATCAAACGGTGGACTTCTTTATTCGCGCTCTACCGCATGGGACAAATACCCTCCGCTATCAGCTTCGCGCCGAGGCCCCGGGTATCTACAAAGCGCTGCCCGCCACGGCGGAGGCAATGTATGCTCCTGAGCTCAAGGGAAACTCCGAAGATATCAAGTTAGAGATTGGTGAGTAGGCGGTAAACTAATTATGAGCTACCGATCTGTTGTGTTTCCAACAACTGATTAAAACAAATCGCCCGTCGCACGGTAAGGCACGACGGGCATCTCTATCAGTTTAATATGGGCTGGCGACCGTAATATATCCATCGCCTTGGCGACGATAATAGCGATCACCGGCTTGGTAATAGGGGGTGCCGCGATAGTTAACTTCCCGATAAGCTGACGGCAAAGTCGTAATCACATTCACTTCACCAGTTCGGGAATTCTGAACCGTGGTTGTCGAGCGGCGGCGGGTTTCGTAGTCGCTATAATAACGACTGGTGCGTGGTGCTTCGACCACAACATATCCTCCGGAGTTCGGACGATAGTAGTGACCATCATTATAGTAGTAAGTGCTGCCTGAAATATTCTCTCTTTGATAGCCGGATGGTAGCGAAGTAGTTCGGTAACCGGGTTGGTAATCTGAGTAGGTGGTAGTAGTAGTATTGGATCCGTAAGTATCAACCGGGGTCACACACGAGGTGAGAACTGGACCGGCTATGAGACTTGCCGCAAACAGCAAGGAAGTGGGCAATGTTTTCATGGTAATAATCGATTGGTTTGAAAGGCAGGTCTAAACCCGCTAAAAATCAAATTACTTTATCTAAATCAGTTTAGAAATGGGGTGTAACCCTACTCCCATTTTTATCGTGGGAGGCAATAGAGATGTTGATTGGATTAATGATAGAGATTTCTCGTTTTAACTTCATGCTGAGGTTTGATTTTCGCAATCGACTGTAACGTATTGAGTCAATTTTCAGTTTTGCGTCTGTCCCTCCGCTGCTTCAGGCTTTCGCCCAATTGCCTGCGGAAGTCACATAAGAACGCCGCGCTCTCGTAAAAAGGGCGCGGCGTTTGATGGGTGTCAGCAGTTGTAAACTTATTTCATCCGGACGACTAACACTCTGCGATCGAGCGCCATTTGCTCCTCCGTGCCATTGGGATACTTCGGAAAGTTCTCCCCATAGCCGTGGGCGGCGAGGGCGGATGCTGGAATTCCATAACGTTCAATCAGCTCCGTATAAATGCGTCGCGAGCGATCCGCAGAGAGAGTCATGTTCATCTCGTCGGACCCGTCGGTGCTTGTGTGGCCCTCGACATCGAATATAGCGGTGGGGTTAGTAGCGAGAACTGCCTTGATGGCTGTTGAAGTGTCTTCGATGGCGAGTCGCGACTCTTCATCTAGCAGATCAGCCGTACCCTCGACAAAGAGGACAGGAAGGGTGAGGTAAGGAAGTTCACGTCCTCCAACGATGACGACATTGCGCTCCGTGCTGTATACGCGAGTCGGCTTGCCAGGGGTTTCGATGGTGGTGGTCTCGACGGTTCGTTCCACGTCTCCCACTTTTCCCGCTGGAATTTCGAGTGGTGCTGTGGCAAGTCTCTCGCGTGCCATGGCAGCATCTAGCCTGTGCTGGGCCGCCTTGCCTTTCGCTTCTGCTGCGGGATTCGCAGGAGCGGTTTCAGTGACTTTCTCCTCCACGATGACAGGTGGAGAAGGTGCTTGGGCGAGCGCATTGCAAACGAGTGCGGCGCTGACGATAATTACATGTTTATTTTTCATTGGACTCATAAGGCTGGGTATATTTTGGATCTGTCTCGCATGCGTTGAAGAATGAGATGCACCAACAAGGAATAATTATGACCTGTGTCGTGAGCCAACGATATGGGGTGTAACCCTCACATGGCTCCTTTCCCGCACGGTTCACAATATTTATTAGTAAACAAATTGTTATACCATTTAGCTTAATAAACTAGGCATGGATGTTTCTTCGAATCGCTTAGTTCGGAACGCATGAGGTGCGCTAGATTTCTGGACCAGGAGGCACCAGAATCCATCCATGAATCCCATCAAACCAAGAAAGCAATACACCCCTGAGTTCAAAGCCCAGGCCATCGAACTGCTCGCCATTGGCAGGCCAGTTGCCCAACTCGC
>JANYEC010000068.1 GCA_025363295.1 Akkermansiaceae bacterium | reverse complement strand
CTGCGCCGAAAGCGGTGAAAAGCCTGCCATCGAGCAAAAGGCGAAGCCCACGCTTTCCATCCACGCCGACAAAGGCCAAAATCGTCCCATGCCCTTCAACAAATACGACCCCGCCTGCGGCTCCGGCGGCATGTTCGTGCAATCGGAAAAATTCGTCGAATCCCACGGCGGCAAGGCAAAGTGCGAAGTCCGAAGTGCGAGTGTCAAAGTGAAGAAATCGCGGCCGCTCGACATTCGAAATTCAGCATTCTACTTTCGTCCCATCCGCCGCGCCCTCATCGAGGCCGACCTCGTGGACACTGCCCTGCGCGACAGCGCAATTCCTCAAAGCGAAGCCTCACCGCAGGTTCTGAGCAAAGCGAAGAACAACATGGTCGCCTTCCCCGGCCAGCTCTTCTACAGCACGCAGATCCCCCTCTGCCTCTGGTTCCTCGCGAAAAACAAAGCCGCCGACGCCAAACGCGGCTTACAAATCTGCTCAGTTGAAAATCATATCGCACTCGCTGCATGAACCAATTTCCGGCTACTCTCCAAGCACAATGACGAATCATAAAATGCATCCAGACTTTCCTTTGCGAACAATCGATTTGTTCGCTGGTTGCGGCGGTCTCACGCTTGGGCTTCACCAAGCAGGTCACAAGCTCATGTTCGCAATTGAGAAAGACCCGATGGCTTTTGAAACTTTTGAAGCGAATTTCCTCAACGACGGGGCTGCTTATCCGGCTGGGGGAGCGTGGCCAGCTTGGCTCGAGCGCCGAAACCACGACATTCAGGTGCTACTCGCTGACCCCGCAGTAAGGCAGCACCTCTCGTCTCTACATGGCAGTGTGGATTTGATTTGTGGAGGCCCGCCCTGCCAGGGATTTTCCGTTGGTGGTATTCGGGACGGTAAGGACCTGAGAAATCAACTGCCCTACCGCTACATTGATGTTGTCGAGTTGGTCCGCCCGCCTTTCGTATTGCTTGAAAACGTGGAGGGCATGGCCCGCAAGTTTGTATCGAAGCCGGGGCATGTCGAAATCGCGTTTGTCGAATGGGCCCGCTCACGGCTTGGGGAGCTGGGCTATGACGCGCATTTTGAGATTCTTGACGCCAGCGATTTTGGTGTCCCTCAGATCAGGCGACGGGTTTTCTTGTTCGGTGTTGCGAAGGAGTTGTGCGACAAGTCCGGTCTAGCAGCGAAAGACCTTTTTGTTTCGCTGCATCGCAATCGTTCGCTGTTTCGGAGCCATTTGGGCCTGCCTGAACGCCAAATCACAGTCCGTGACGCGATAGCAGACTTGGACGGGAAGCGGCATGTCGTTTGCCCAGACTCACCGAAATTTCAGGCAGGGACGTTTAAGACCCCAACGAGTGAGTTCGCGAAGTTGATGAGGAGAGGACTCCCAAATACACAAATACCGAATTCGCATCGGTTCAGTGAGCACACGCCTCGCATCCTTGAGTTCTACAGAAAAGTTCAAGCGGACAAAGTTTTCGGGCGTTTGCCGAAAGCCTATTTGATGGCGCACGGCACGAAGAAGGATAAGAAGGTGCTGATTGACCCTGCCGCCCCGGCGTCAACCATCACCACACACCCCGACGAGTTCATCCACTTTCGGACTCCAAGGAACATCACAGTTCGAGAGATGGCGCGCATACAATCGTTCCCTGATAATTTCGTGTTTAAGGGGCGATACACGATAAACGGCCCGAGAAGGCGGCACGACGTGGCTCGGTGTTCCCAAGTGGGGAACGCAGTGCCACCGCTCTTGGCTGAGGCGGTCGGGTGGGCCCTTCATGACTTTCAACGGATGCTCTCAGCTTCCACGCCTGACCGCAAAAGCACGGAGAAACACTCTGCGCCAAAACCCTCATCAACTCGCCCCGCCTTGAATCGCAGCAAAAAGGAATAAACGAATATGTTTCTATCACACCTTCAAACCCGCAACGCCGAGCAAACACTGAGCGCCGTTCGCGGTTTCGTTTCGTCGCTTGGACCGCTCACTCACCAGTTTGAATGTGCGTTAGAAGCCACTGAGGACTTTGGTGGTAAACAAGCAGCCTACGTCGATATTTTTCCAACGGGTGCCGACCTTGCGAAAGACCACAAAAAGTTCGGAGGTATCTTTATTCGGGTCTGGTTGTTTGGCGAACCTGCCATGTTTACTTCGGGTATTTTCCTCGGAGCGGAAAGAGCGGAACAAAGTGAACCTCGCCGCGGAGTAGCCTTCACCCGTCGTCGCCTCGGGAATGGTTTGGAGGCTTTCGAGGCGGCGGAAGGTTTTTCGTATCACACATGGACTTCGGGCTATTTTCCGTGGACAACAAAGTCATCGCGAGCGGTTGCCCGACAGTTGGAACAGTTTGTTTCATTCAGGCAGGACGCCGCGAATGCCGCACAGGAAGCCGCGATAGAGTCGCAGTTGGGGAAGGCTTTAGTTTTCCTCGATCAAAACCTGCACCTGATAAAGCCGATTCCAGATTTTGGAAAAGGAATCATACAAGAATATTACAGTGAGAACCTACCCGAACTCGCCACGCCAACAATCGACTCAGCAACGCTCACAGAGCTAGTTGCTTCACTCGTTGGCGCTCTTGGAGGTGTCGAAGTCGGAGTTCATGCTAAGATCGAACTCATCCACCGGGTTGCTAGTTGTCTTCTGTCAAAAAGATTTCTGATAGCGACGGGCCTAGCTGGTTCGGGCAAAACGAAGCTCGCTCAGGCTTTTGCACGATGGCTTTCCACGCCCGATGGCTGCTATGAAGTGGTTCCTGTCGGCGCTGACTGGACCGGCAACGAAAATGTCTTGGGCTACCCGAACGGCTTGGACAAGGAAACCTACATTTCCAAACCCGCGCTTGATTTGATTATCCACGCCGGGGCGCATGAAGACGTTCCGCACTTCC
>JANYEC010000037.1 GCA_025363295.1 Akkermansiaceae bacterium | reverse complement strand
CTTCTTATACGTCCGAAACAAACATTGAATATACCATATTCAATATTATACGAATTTTCTGAAGGAGAATCAACAATCACATTTTTGTATAACTCAAATGAAAATGTTGGGTATAAGGTAAAAAACATTACTCCGGGAACTTATAAAATAAGCGCTACCTACAGCACTAAATCTATAGACGAATCGGGATTTGAAAGAGATTTATTTAAAGCCTTTGAAGAAAAGGAGATGAGGACCTACTCGAAACCATTTTGGATAGGTGAAATAAAATCCAGCGAAATTGAAATAAAAATTCATTAGTACAGCTTGAACCAGCCAGAATCGTAAATTCAGAAGAGAACCCAATGATCAAAGAAGCCGCATGCTTGCTAAATCAACTCTAGCGCGTCCGATCCGCGCCAGAGGAGCGATGGGTACCATAAACATCGGGCATTGAGTGCTGAACGTTGAACATCGAAGTGACAGGAGAAGATCCATAGCCAACCCCTCTGCGATAAACTCTTCCCCAATCTCCGATGGAGAAACCAAAACGTATAAACACAAAAATGAAAACCAAACTGACATTCGCCCTCGTGGCGTCCCTGACCAGCACCGCCTTCGCGGAATTCAAAGCTCCCCTCCCGGAGTTCAAAAACGAAAAACAACTCGCCGAATGGCGAGCTGAACAAGCGTCCGAAGCCACCAGCCAAGGCTGTGCAGCCGAGGAAACAGCCTTCTACACAGGCAAGCCCTACCTCGCATCATCCGATAGCTACGCATTCAAATACCGCATTTATAACCCGAAAATGGCCCGTTGGACTTCGGAAGACCCGAGTGGATTTCCAGATGGGGCGAATGGCAATAGTTATGCGCCAACACCCACGAATGGATTCGATTTTATGGGAATGTTTAAAATTAAGTTAATGGTCGGAAATTATGATCATGCGGTTCAACAACAAGGAGACCATAAAATGGGAGCGACTGCGCATATTTCTGCAACTGGCGAAGTTGATACCACTTATGATAGTATTCAAGTGATTGGATACGGCGCTGGCTGGTCGAACATTAACGGGATGCTATCTACAAACACAAATGGTCAAGATCAACAGCTAGGCTATCAATTTACAGTTGAAAATGGAAAGCTCAGCTACACAAAACTCGGAGGAATAGGCGAAAACGCCGATGGTGACCTGCACCTCGGAGTTAATTTGCATATACGATGGGATGACAGTGATCATAAAATTGCAAATATACAAGTAATAACTAAAGCCGCATGGCAAGGCGCGCAACTCAATTCGGCGGGACTTACAGTAGGCGAGGTGGGTTCAACCATGTCTTGGACTGCGGCCGCGCTCCCTGTTTTCACAGTGCAGACATATGAAATCCGTCTCAAAATTGTTGAATAGTCAAGAAATTAATTTATGAAAACCAATAAAAAATTAGCAATTATACTAATTGCTGTTAGTGGATATTCTCGCATTTTATACGCCCAAACAGAAGCATCAGATACTCTTAAGGCATTCGAGAAAAGTGACCCGATACAAAGTTCTCTGTTTTCATCGTTTTCAGAAACAAAACTATTACTAGCTAAAAATCCAAAAATTTCATCTGAAATAGCTCGACGTGTGATTCCAGAAATCATCGAACTGAGTAAAGTTGTCGAAAAAAATGCGCTTGAAATTCAGATGTCTAGTTTGTCCGATGAGGAAAAATCGATCAAGATTATGTCGTTAATTGATCGTCTCAATATTGCAACGAGCCGACTAGCATCTGTAACAATAGGCGTTGGGAAATTTGAGCTTAAAACCGAAGCTGAAAAATCCAAAATAAATCCAAACCCTCAAGAAACCAAAAAATGAACTCTCCGTGAATGGTACCGGTCCTTGCAGATAAACATTCGCAATCGTGAATCCAGCTGGCCCGATGACCCAAGAAACCGCCCGCCCGCTCAATCACCTCTGCTGCGTTTTATCCGCAGCAGAGGACCCGTGGGCGGCTTGCGACCTCCGCACCTCTGCGGTAAACTCTTCCCCAATCTCCGATGGAGAAACCAAATCGTATAAACACAAAAATGAAAACAAAACTGACATTCGCCCTCGTGGCGTCCCTGACCAGCACCGCCTTCGCGGAATTCAAAGCTCCCGTGCCGGATTTTAAGAACGAAAAGCAACTCGCGGAGTGGCGGGCTGAAAAAGCAGCAGAGTCCGCCAGCCAAGGGAACGCCGCCGAGGAAACAGCCTTCTACACCGGCAAGCCGTACCTCGCATTCTCCGGCAGCTATGCTTTCAAATACCGTAGTTACAATCCAGAAGTTGCGAGATGGACTTCGGAAGATCCCAGCGGCTTTCCAGATGGGGCGAACGGGAATATTTATGCACCGAGTCCAACGACTGAGGTTGATTATGAGGGCCTTAGGGTTGAATGGATTGGTCAAGAAAATCACTATTCAAAAAACGAAAGATACGAAAAGCTTGCAGCTGTTACATTTACATGGGACATCTCTTTATGGGGAGTGTCCCAGTATCAAGGAAGCTATACAGGCACATTTAAGGAGGTGTATGAACGTGCCTGGACCGTTGGATTTGTGACGTGGAGGGGTTTGGACGCGTCAGATTTTGGCTCTAACCAGTCGCTCTCTTTATATAGTCATTTGATCGTTGATGGAGCACATAGATGGACTCCAAATGGTTATACGGTGAGTGCTGGATTTCTTGAAAATGCGAATGCTTACGATCCTGATTTGGCTGCTGTGAACGCACGACTTAATCCGGTCAACGCCGGGACCAGCCGAGATACCCTGCGCGGCCTTTCAAGCTACTTGTATAATGCCTTGGTAAATGCAGGCGCTGGCTACAACGGAGAACTCTTTTATGAATGAAAAATCACTATTATTGTTTATTTGCGCATCGGTCTTTTCCGGATCTATACGCGCAGAATCGCTGGTGTTCGAATCTTCTGACAAAGCAGCGAAGGTTTCAATAGATTCAGCTCAAAAAATAGGATCTGATTGGGGAACACAGAGTTTTGGGGAATACCTTTCAATTTCCCTGAGTAGGAAAGCCTTGCCGTTATTGTGGGTGGGCGTTGCTTATAAGGATGAAACTGGTTTTTCACCGGAGGTAATATGGGGGAAATCATCAAAGACGGCGTTGTTCCTATATCGCCCTCAACGCGGTGAGGTTGTGCTTGGTGTTTTCCGCCCGGATTCGGCTACAAAATTCGAGCCACTTTTGTCCGCTCAAGATTTAGAAAAGTTCTCATCGAGTATGAATAACGATCCAAGGGATCTTATAAAAAGATGGACCGAAAACTGGACGGAAACCAACGATGGGGTCTATGAAGGAGATTTAATTATCTCAGCCACTAAAATTCGGAAATGGCATCTTCAGGTAGCTACAAGCAAGTTTCCATCTGTTGTTTCTGTTTTGAATCAAAAAGATGAAAATTAATTTCTAGGACTAGCAAAGATGTGGTCATTCCTCGCGTATTAACATCCGAGATCCTGATTCATAGAAATAGCCCAATGAGCAAACAAACCGCCTACTGGCTCGCACTCCAGCTCCGGGGTCAGTCCCAAATAACTGACATTCGGAACAACCTGAATCAGCCAGAATCGTAAATCCAGAAGAAGACCCGACGATCAAACAAGCGCCTACCTGCTCAATCAAATCCGGCGCGTCCAATCCGTGCCGGAGGAGCGGCGGGCACCATGAAGATCGGGCATTGAGCGCCAAACGTTGAACATCGAAGTGACAGGAGAAGATCCAAAGCCAACCGCTCTGCGGTAAACTCTTCCCCAATCTCCGATGGAGAAACCAAAACGTATAAACACAAAAATGAAAACCAAACTGACATTCGCCCTTGTGGCGTGCCTAACCAGCACCGCCTTCGCGGAATTCAAGGCTCCGCTCCCGGAGTTCAAAAATGAAAAACAACTCGCCAAATGGCGGGCTGAACAAGCAGCAGAACCAACAAGCCAGAGCTACGCGACTGAGGAGACGGTATTTTACACCGGCAAGCCCTATCTCCCCTCGTCCGGCGGCTACGCGTTCAAATACCGTAGCTACAATCCAGAGCTGGCACGTTGGACATCGGAAGATCCTAGCGGATTTCCGGACGGGGCGAACCAAACCATTTACGCACCGAACCCGAATTTCGAATTCGATCCTGATGGTCTCGCAACGCAAACATTTAAAGTCACATATAACAGCATAGAAACTGGAATCCGTGATGCAAACTCGAACGCAACTCTTACATGGGAGTTGACCGCAGACAATACGAATATTGCCTCAAAATCGGTTGCGTGGGGAACCCTACTTGGAAGCCCTATCAGTGATGACGGAACTGGGAACACCAGTGGGAACAAAGAAACCATTGCTACAGCCGCAGAGGCGCTTCTCTCTGAAATAGGCAGTGACGCTCACGGCAGGTTTGTCTATATTTACGTTCACTTTGTATCAACTTATACCCCATTTGGAACGACTAATCCAACAGTAAGACTCGTCCAACAAACAAGTTCTCAACAGATCAGGCTGGAATAATACATAAGTGAATTTTAAATTTGAAAAATTATGAAAAATTTATTTATGGTCAGCATACTGATTGCATCCCTATGCCCGATATTTGCCGAAGGAATCCCCTCTGTAAAACCGATTGAATTGGAGAAAGTAAATTTGAAAACAGTTTCAAAGGATTTGTCTTCTGTTATAAAAAGGTTTTTAACTGCCATCAACGATGAAAAACGGGGCGGAGATTTGGTGATGCTGGAACTGGACGTGACGCCGGATTTCCGGGAGATTGTAATTCCGGAAGAGTTCAGTCCACCGATGGTTGAGCCACTTAAGCCTCTTGGGATCGAGTCAAAAATACTGTATAAAGTTGACGAAAATTGCTACATATTAATGTATGATTCAAAGGATTCCAAACCAAGTTCCGAATCACCCACGGTCGTTTGGAAGATGGGACTGAATTCATGGCATATTGCGGCATTTCGAGATACGCTTAAGCTGGCAATTCACAAGCTAAATATTAAGAGGGCGATGGAGGATATTGAATTGAGCAAAAAAAGCAGTTCAAAACCTGATTCGAACCCGGTTCCAAAAAACTGACATTGGAAGCATGCTGAATCAGCCTGAATCATAAATTCAGAAAACGAACCCAATGATAAAAGAAGCCGCCTTCATGCTCACCACTCTTTGCTATGTCCTATCCGCAGCGAAGGAGAAGTGGGCGGCTTGAACATCGAACACACAACATTGAACATCGAAGTGGAAGAGTAAGAGAGCATGCTCATTTGCTTTTTAACTCGATGTTCAATGCTCCTCTTTTTCCTCTCTAAAAACCCAAACCCTTCACTCCATTTATTCATTATTCCTCCAACTACCCACTTCCGCCAACGAAGCGATAACTGGAGCGCGGAATTTATTCCGCCCGAATGTTCTCTGCCATTCAAAACCAAGAACTCCTCCCATCTCTTTCTCTGCGTCCCTCTGCGACCTCCGCACCTCTGCGGTAAACTCTTTCCCAATCTTCGATGGAGAACCTAAAGCATAATGAAATACAAACTAACATTCGCCTTCGTGGCGTCCCTGACCAGCACCGCCTTCGCGGAATTCAAGGCTCCCCTCCCGGAGTTCAAAAGCGAGAAGCAGCTTGCCGAATGGCGGGCGGACCAAACTACGAATTCCACCAGCCAAGGCTACGTAGCAGAGGAAACGGCTTTCTACACCGGTAAACCTTATCTCGCTTTCTCCGGTAGCTACGCATTCAGATACCGTAGTTACAGTCCGAAAATGGCCCGTTGGACTTCGGAAGACCCGAGTGGATTTCCAGATGGAGTCAACAATCACCTCTACGTAAACAACGTCTGTATGAGGGCAATGGATCCCGATGGATTGGAATTTTTGATTTTTACTGGAACTAGATTACAGCTGTGGTCTGGAACCGGATGGGTCTCGGCAACTAGGATTGATCGAGGGGAGATGCAATCTGACTGGGCGGCAACGTCTGGGCCGCACGGTAACGGTGAATTACCGCGCGGTTGGTACTCAGTCGGCGCACAATCCCAGACATTGGGTTCAATTACTAACAATCCACCGTCACGCGAGTCGGATTACAAGGTAGATGGCGTGTGGCAACAAGGAACAATGTCAGCCTGGAATGGAACGAGAGCGAATGGAGCAACTCAATATAAGTTCGCCTTGAACCCAATACATAATACTAACGTAGGAGGAAGAAGTGGATTCAAAATTCATCCAGATGGAGGAGTTCCAGGAACAGAAGGTTGTGTTGGGATCACAAACTATAACGATTCTGTAGCTGTTTTTAATCACCTATCCGGCGCAGGAGGAACCACACTTTACTTTGAATAAAATTAAAAAATCACTATTTCTATTTTTCAGTCTCGCAAGTCTTTGTGCTGGAAAGGAAAAAGTCAATGATACATCTCATATATTTTCTCAAGAAATCAGAGTTGGAAAAGATACGATAAAAGTCCATATCGAGAGCGAGCCATTTATTTCATCCAATCACAATATTGATTCAAAAGAATGGAAAATTGATGGCAAAGGTCCGATCGGTGTTGATGGTGGGTGTATTGAGCCATTAGTTGGAATTAAGTCTATTGTTGTAATATGGGATGGAAAGGAGTTTGAACTACCTCAGGACTTGCATAATGATATTTACTCACCATCTTTGACATATGTTGAGAGAGAAACCACTGGAAAATCCGAGGGAATTCTAGTCATTCCTGATATAAACAATCAATGGATAATGATTCGAATGATGTCGTTTCGATGGGCTTCAGCTCCCTATTGTGTCTATTGGATCGTTTCAAAAAACGGAAAATCTACTAGATTCGTCCAAACCATGGGAACATGAACTACATGGGGCTAGTTCGCCCGGACTCACATCTAAAGTCGGAAATTCCAACAAACAACCGGGCTACTCCATCTTCCCCGCTGCGTCCAATCCGCAGCGGGGAAGTCAGGAGTTCCTCGTTGAACGTCGAACATCGAACTCCCAACATAAATGGGGGCAGTCCGCTCGGATTCACATTCAATAGATGAGGTCAGTGCCATCGGGTTCACCACCCAGACCGCGAACTCGCACAAACCAACTCGATGCCCCAGCAGACCTCTAACTAATTCCTTCTTCCCCGCTGCGTCCAACCCGCAGCGGGGAAGTCGGGAGCCCCTCCTTGAACGTTGAATATCGAACTCCCAACATCGAAGTGGAAGCTCTCTTGCTCTCGCTATCTCAACACGCTGCTGGATACGTCCCCAATTCATCATTTCCAGAGAGTGAAATCCGCAGCCAGAGTGCAACCAACGGCGGCAGCATGTCCAAGCCAGCCACAGAATACCTACGGCTGGCTCGACAAACTCACCTCCCTCACCCTCCCCGACGGCACCACCGCCACCCACACCTACTGGCCCGACGGCCAGTTAGCCTCTATCTCTTCCTCTACTTCACCCCAATCTCAAATTTCAAATCTCGAATCCTCGATTCGATCCGAATCTTTCCTCTGGGACAATCTCGCCCTACTCAAGCGCAACGACACCATTTACATCATCGAGTCCCACCCCAGCGGTGGCATTCCCATCGCCTCCCACCCCGTCGGCAAGCCGGAGGAAATCACCTTCCACCTCAACGACCTGCTCGGCACCACCCTCGCCACCGTCGGCCCGGCAGGCGTGAGCTTTTCCCACCTCACCTCTTTCGGCCAGCCGCTCAAAGCCAGCTCCGGCGGCGGAGCCCTCGGAACCGACGCACCTTCCTCGCCCACCAACCCCGTCCCCACCACCCACCAACTTCCGCCGACGAAGCGGTGAACATCGATTAAGACTAACCGCAAAGCCGCAAAGGTCGCAAAGGAACGCAGAGCTCTGGAGCGCGGAATTTATTCCGCCCGAATGTTCTCTGCCATTCAAAACTAAGAACTCCTCCCATCTTTTCCTCTGCGTCCCTTAGCGACCTCCGCGCCTCTGCGGTAAACTCTTCCCCAATCTCCGATGGAGAAACCAAAACGTATAAACACAAAAATGAAAACCAAACTGACATTCGCCCTTGTGGCGTGCCTAACCAGCACCGCCTTCGCGGAATTCAAAGCTCCCCTCCCGGAGTTCAAAAACGAAAAACAACTCGCCGAATGGCGAGCTGAACAAGCGTCCGAAGCCACCAGCCAAGAGAACGCCGCCGAGGAAACAGCCTTCTACACCGGCAAGCCGTACCTCGCATTCTCCGGCAGCTATGCTTTCAAATACCGAAGTTACAATCCGGAAGTTGCGAGATGGACTTCGGAAGATCCAAGTGGATTTCCAGATGGTGCGAACAGCCAAATTTACATTACTAATCCAACTAGTGAATTAGACTATTCGGGATTATGGCATATAAAATTGACCACAGGAGTTGGACAAAGCAAAGAAAAGAGTGCCAGCTCAACATTAACCGGATCAACCGTGCGAGTTGAAGCGGACTTAATGCCTTCAGATGTTTCTTTTTCGGCGCTGTCTACAGCATATGCTCAAGGAGCGTTGGTGTTTTGGGGTTCGGCGACAGCTCAAATTACCGGGAATTTATCTGCTACCAGCGATGGACGAGTGCAGTTGGCGCTAAGCACTACTGCCGATTCAGACAGTGGTTATCCAGCGCTAGCAAATATGGCGGTGGCATATCAATACCAAAACAACCAGAAGGAGGTTCATATCAATATTACTTGGGGTGGAGCGAATCAGCTGGGGGGACAAATTGCCTTTGCGGGAGGAGGCACCACAGTAGCGGTTTCAAATAATGGAGGCCTTGCAGTACAGGGCGGTTTTAATACTCTTATATATACTGTTGTGGAATGAGCACAATACTAATAGTTTGGATTGCTTTAATATTACTCTCCATATCAATATTGGTACATTCCAAGAAATTTTGGCTTAGGGTATTCGCGATGACTATAATATCAGTATATTTGTTTTCCGTAATTCTGACTGTAGTTTTGTCTCATTTTAAAATATTCTAATAAATTGCGTCAGCAAAGAACGGACCTCCGCACCTCTGCGGTAAACTCTTCCCCAATCTCCAACGGAGAAACCAAACACATAAACCAAAAATGAAATACAAACTAACACTCGCCCTCGTGGCGTCCCTGACCAGCACCGCCTTCGCGGAATTCAAAGCTCCGCTCCCGGAGTTCAAGAACGAAAAACAACTCGCGGAGTGGCGGGCGGAGATGGCATCCGAGGTCACCAACGTGGCGGAGGTAACCACCTTCTACACCGGCAGACCCTATGTCGCATCATTCGGCGCTTACGCGTTCAAATACCGTAGCTACAATCCAGAGCTGGCACGTTGGACATCGGAAGATCCAAGCGGATTTCCAGATGGTGCGAACCAGAATGGTTACGCGCCAACGCCAACAACCGAGATGGATTGGAGCGGCCTACTTACAATTAATGCTTTGGCTGGAGCACCGGTTATCAATTCATACAATTTGAATGGTGCTTGGATGGATCTACTAACTAGGTCAGCTACAACCACCAAAGGTCATGTGATTGAGGTATTTGAATTCTTGGGGTTAACGCCCAACAAACCGATACCGCCAAATCCCCCAAGGCCACTGGCACCAAATTATTTTACAACGAACTGCCATGGATACGTATTTCTTCCAAGTTTTATTATTGATAACAGTTTGGTTGGAATAATATTAGCGGATGAATACCAAGAAGTAGATCAAAAGTTTGCCAAAATTGTTGTTTACGATGGTGGCAAGCACTCTGTCAATGTTCAATCACAGGGCGCGGGTGGAGATGTAGATTATGTTACAGGTAAGGATGCGTATTTCGGAGTAAGAACAACATCCGTTAATGGAACAGGATATAATAATCCGAAATTTTATGAATAAGAAGTTAAAATCAAGAATCGAATTTTCATGAAAACATACTCAACATTTCTAAAAATATTATTCGCGTTGTTGACCTCTTTATTTACATCGAATGCAACTCATGCGATGGATAGAAAATATCCGAAGTGGACCATCGATAGTGATATTAGTTATAGCTTTTCAATAAAAGATCAATTTCTCATATTTAATATTAAAAATGAGGGGAGAGATTCGAGAAATATTTCGTCAACGATAATAGACCAAAACTTCATAAAATCAATGATGCTTCATGCAAGCTTCATAAATTTTGAGTCACCTCGAAGGACTACTGATGAATTCAGGTTGTTTTCGGACGGAGTCGCAGGTTCAACATCAGAAATATTTAAAGTTAGCAAGGTGAGCATCGCTCCAAATGAAACTATCGAGGTTAAGATAAATGTCATGGATTCGATGAATAATGTTGCCAATAAACTTCTCGAAAAATATCTATCTACAGATGGATCCCAATTCATGTTGCACATGACAGTATCCATGCGAGACATGGGCATAGAAGATGATTGCTCATTAAGATATATATTCCCACTAATGGCAATAAATATTAAAGATGGAAAACCTACAATATGCTCCGGGGTCGGTCCCAAATAACTGCTCCGGGGTCTGCTTCGGGGCCAGTCCCAAATAACTGACATTCGTAACGGCTTGAATCAGCCAAAATCGTAAATCCAGAAGAGGATCCCAATGATACAAGAAGCCGCCTTCATGCTCACAACTCTTTGCTGTGTCCTACCCGCAGCGAAGGAGTAGTGGGCGGCTTGGACATCGAACACACAACATTGAACATCGAATTAGAAGAGTAAGAGAGCATGCTCATTTGCTTTTTAACTCGATGTTCAATGCCCCTCTTTTTCCTCTCCATCACAACTTGTCTGGCATCACAATTTGTCTTGGAAACTGTAATGGTGAAGGCTGGAGTCAAATCTATCCGAAGCGTCGAATTTGGAGCAAACTGCAAATTTGGTTGGCAAGCGCGAATCATGGTACGCTCATTCAAAATCATACCACCATCTCCAACGACTACGATGGCCACTGCGCAAAAAGTGGTCTCGCGGTAGCATTCAAGGCTTCATGATTTTCGAATTCAAAATTTCTGTTTTTGTACTTTTTGGCGCCTCTTTGCGGCCGAATTCTGAATTATAAATCGCGAGAGAAAGAACTCTGAGTAAAAACGTGACCTCCGCGACTCATCGTTTCAAAAATGACTTTTTCCTAACGGCTTAAATTTTCCTTAGCGAATTGGTGGAGTCTCCAAAGCGTTTTCCTTTGACTCCGAATTCCTCGAGCATTCTCAAATAAAGATTAGAAAGTGGCACGTCCTCCCCCAGATCCACGTGGCGGCCGGGGCTGAAGGCTCCCCCGGCGTGACCCGCGACGAGAACCGGTAGATCATTGTGATTATGGCGATCTCCATCAGAAATGCAGCCACCGTAAACAATCATGGAATTGTGGAGCAGCGACTTGCCATCGACGTCGGGAGTCTTCTTGAGCCGATCAAGGAAATAGGCGAGACGCTCCATGTAGAATTGATCGATTTTCCCGATTTTCTCAAGGTTGTCTGGATTCTTTTGATGGTGAGAAATGGTGTGATGGCCGTCCGAGACACCTATATCTCCGAAGCTGCGGTTGCTACCATCGTGAGCCATCAGGAAGGTGGCGACGCGAGTAGAGTCAGTTTTGAAGGCGAGCACCATCATATCTAACATGAGATTGAGCTGTTCCTTGTAGCTGCCCGGATTGGCATCAGGTGCGGGAACCCCTGGAGATTTTGGAATCCCCATGGCCTCGGCTTTTTCTACCTGACGCTCAATTTCCCGCACACCAGTTAGATATTCATCCAGCTTATGTCGATCACTGCGGCCCAAATACTTTTGCATCGCCTTGGCGTCCTGCTCGACAAAATCTAACACGGATTTTTTTGAGGCGTAGCGCTGCCCGAGATTCGCGGCGCGTTCCTTATCGGTGCCGGAACCAAAGAGCCGCTCGAAAACAGCACGCGGGTTTGATTCGGGCGTCATCGGCTGGTCTTCGGAGCGCCATGATAGATTGAACTGATAGGCGCAAGAGTAGCCAGAATCACAATTACCTGATTTCCGAACTCCTTCTGCGGATAGTTCTAGGGATGACAAGCGAGTAAGGGTCTGCGCGGCCTGCGCGGCCACTTGATCGACGGAAATTCCAAGATGGATATCCGATCCCGCAGTTTTCCTCGCTCGTGCGGAAGTGAGGAAACTGGCGACGCCGCGAGCGTGATCGCCGGCACCATCACTGCCACCGCTTGCATTTTTTTGTTCAAAGCCTGTATAAATTTGGAAGTCATCCCGAAGTGCTTCCATGGATTTGAAAGTCTCGCCGAGCTTGTAAGAGGCTGTGGTCCCCTCGGGTCGCCAAAGATTCAGGTTCACGCCGTTAGGAATATAGAGATAAGCCATGCGCAGCGGCGCTCCGGTGGCAGTCGTGGCCATGGCTCGCTCGAACCCAGCGGCGAGTAGCGGACGGAAGGCATCCAATGCGGGGAGAGCGAGGGAAGCGCCGATTCCGCGGAGGAACCCGCGGCGATTGGTGGCAGTCAAGGGGAAGGGCTTCATGGCTAATTGAGTTCTTAAAATTTCAGTTAGTCGTCTCCTCGGCGTTTTTGGAATGGAGCGCTTTCGACAATACCTTGGATGAGTTCGCGGAGTTTTCCCTGATTTTTTTCCATCCGGTCGATGAGTTGGTTGATGGTGGTGGCATCATAATACTCCACGCCGCGCCCGATGGCATAGGTGAGGAGTTTCTCGGCGAGACAGCGGTAGAAATCTTGTTTTCTTTTTCCTGCGAGAATTTCTTTTAATCTAGCAACATCCGCAAATCCTTCTCCGGTGAGGAGCTTACCAGAGGCGTCGATGGGTTTGCCATGTTCTTGTGTGCGGAATTGGCCGAGAGCGTTAAAATTCTCCAACCCGAGGCCGATTGGGTCCATCCGGGCGTGGCAGTTACGACACTCAGGATTTTTGCGGTGAATCTCCATCTTTTCACGCATCGTCGGATTCACTTTCCCTACTCCAGCGTCAGCCAGCTTTGGCACATTCGGAGGTGGTGGCGGCGCGGGCATTCCTAGCAGATTATCTAATACAAAAAGCCCGCGCTTCACGGCGGAGGTCCGGGTGGGGTTCGAAGTGACTATGAGAAACGTCCCTTGGGTGAGCAAGCCACCACGCTCGGGGTGCTCAATGAGGTCCACGGGTTTCAGCTCCTCACCCACGACTCCATCCACCCCGTAGAACTTCGCTAACCGCTCGTTGAGAAAGCTGTAGCGTGCAGAAATCAGCTCTTCGGCCGGACGATTTTGGCGAAGGACAAAGTCGAACAACATCTCTGTCTCCCGCAGCATGTCGCTACGCAGGCGGGAATCAAAAATCTTCGCGGCTTCGCGATTGGAACCGAGCTCGAGGATCGTTTTGGCACTGAGTGCAACCGTTTCCACGTCACGCGCCTGAAGCCATTGACCTACAAAATTCCGCTCCATGCGCTGTGAACGCGGATCTTTCAACATGCGATCCACTTGATTCGTTAGATCAGCGCGCAGTTTGGTATGAAAGGCCAAGCTTAACAATTCATCATCAGGCACTGAACCCCACAGGAAAAACGAGAGTCGCGACGCGAGCGAATATTCATCCAGCGCCACAATCTTCGATCGATTGTTCGGCTCTGGCTGAATCTCCACGCGGAACAGAAAACGCGGCGAGGCGAGACAGGTGCCGATCGCAGCTTTGATTCCATCTTGGAAAGTTTTCCCAGGCTGTGCGGAAACATCTCTAACAATCGCGGCGAGGCGATCAATCGTCTGCTCATCCAAAGGTTTGCGAAAAGCGCGGCTCACAAAGCTGCGCATCATTTTGCGGGCGTATCGATCTTTCCCAGAAACGGTTTCGGGCGCTTCACCATCCACGAAAATCATGCGGTAGCCTTTCGCAAATTCTTGTTGGGAGCCGTCGAGCGGGCCTTGAACGATCACTCGCTGGATTTTGAGAGATAGCTCTTCTTCGCTGGGAAGCGGGCGCTTTGCGGGGGAGAGTTTGATTTCGAACGGCTGAGCACCTGCTTTTAACGTCACTCTCCCTGTTAGATCAATGACACGACGCTGATCCCAGCCCAGTGAAATTTCACCCACTTGCATCCCTCCTGCGGAAACCTGGAGACGCGCTTCATCGGTGGTGGCCTCCGCTGCCCCGTGGATAGAATACTCTACTTTAATCTGATAGTCGCCGTCTCGGAGAATTTCCTGGTTGAATCCGACGCTCTGTTTCTGAGCGAAGGGCAACCAGTCTCCTGTGACCTCCGAGCCGCGTGCTTTGAAGTTCTTCCCGAGAATTTCCACCCGAGGCACCTGCGCGGCGGCACCTTCAGGCAGTGCGAGGGCGACGACCTCATCGGCTGCTGCTAGATATTTCTCCATCATCATGGGAGACAAGGATAAGACGGAGCCGATGTTATCGAAACCGTAACCCGTATCGTCCGCCGGGAAGATCTCGCGGGTATCGTATTCCACCCCTAGCAGATCATAAACAGCGTTCTGATATTCCGTGCGGTTCAGGCGGCGGATGGTGACTCGACCCGGATCGGGGTTCGCGGGATCGAGTTTAAAAACGTCTTTCTCGATCCAAGCAAGGAGTTGTTTCCGCTCTGCTAGATTTGGCTGACTCTTGTCCCATGGCGGCATGATCTGGCTGCGGAGGTTCTGCCAAACGGGGAGCCAATGTTTCTGGTCATTCAGATGCGCGGACAAATCCTTGAAATCGTCCATCGAGAATTTCCCTTTCGCGGTGCCGTCCGCATGGCAGTCATAACAGTACTTTTCTAACAGTGGTGTGATCTCCTTCACGTAAGTGCTTTGGGGATCGGCAAACGCGATGGACAAACTCGCCAGCAGCAGGGGAGCGGCAATTTTCGAGCAAAGGGGTACGATGAATGAGACGCTCACAGAGATTATTTATTTGGCGGGGTAGCCGCGCCAGAGCCATTCGAGAGCGCCGGGAAGCGTTTGCATCCTCACTCGGCCGTCCGTGTGGCCTGCGGCCTTGGCAAACACGTAGCGATAATCGTAGCCCTTTGCCTTGAGCTCGGAGGCCATCCGTTGGTTCGCCATCACCCAGTTGTGAAATGAAGCCTCGTCCCTATCGTGGCCGATATCATTTTCGCTAACATGAAGCCAGATGCGGATCGGTTTTTTCGGCGACTTTTTGATCAAATTCTCATGATACTCCCACGCACCATGTGGGGTACTCTTGTTTTCGGGAAACTGCTGATTCACGTAGGTGCCTGAGTAGGTTAGAACTTTCCGATAGAGATCTGGGCGAAACCACGCCATGCTAAATGCCGCCGCGCCGCCGGAACTTCCGCCCATCGTGGCGCGGCCATCGGGGTCCGAGGTGAATCGAATTTTATAATCCCGGCTAATTTTCGGGAGCACTTCGGTCTCGATAAATTCTGTATATGTGGCGGACACTTCGTCGTATTCAAGTCCACGCTGGCTGCCGAGAGAATCGCCACCGCCGGAATTGACCATGACCGCGACCATGACCGGCAGGCGCTTTTCGTGGATCATGTTGTCGAGGACGCAGGGCAACACTCCGCGATAGCTGAGGCCGTCCTGGGCGACGATGAACGGAGCTGCGTCGCCGGGTCGATATTGGGCAGGCACATAAACTGCGACCTTCCGCTGATAGGGAACGGTTCCCTTCGTGTTTTTTGCGATCCCCTTGTAGATTTTACTATCCTTTGAATCCATGGTGAATTCGTAAACCTGCCCACGCGGCACGCCTTCTTGGATTTTCGTTTCAGGCGCATTGGCGTAGTCCGGTCCTATGGTGAATTCCGTTTCCTCTGCGGATGCTGGTAAAACCGATGAAATCACCGCCATCAGGAGAGAGCGGGAAATGAGAAGGGTGAGAGCTTTCATGGAAAATTGTAGTGAGGGGGAACAATACATGAGTCACCCAGGGGTTTTGTCATCAAATTTACCCGCCTAGTGGAGGAATGCTTTATGGCGGCTCACCAAGCTTCACCGAGCCCCCCCCCCGTGCAAATTCTCCGCTGCCCCATAAAAACGAGGCGTGACAGTTGCCGCCGCTTCACTAAGTTTCGCCAAGCTTTCCCGCTGTCATCAAATCACCATGGACAATCCTCTCAACGCCCTCGGCTACAAGCTCCTCACTACCTCGCTTGAGTCGGATTCTCCCCAAGAGGAAAAATTCGGCATACTCACCCGGCGTGGATTCCTTCTCGCGGCAGCGACACTCACCAGTTGTGCCGCTGCAGAACCTTTGAAATCAGGGACTCTGGGCCGTGCGGGCGCTGCGGCTGCGGTGAAAACCACTTCTAACACTGCCTACCGCACGCCCACCACTCAGGGTCCCGTGCCGCGTAATCCGGATATGGCGCTCGATTCGAATTTCTCCAAAGCTAACGGAATCAGCTTCTCCCGCGTCCATGTTTCGGGAAACTACATCGCCATGACATACGACGATGGCCCGCATCCGCAAAACACCCCGCGGCTGCTCGATATGCTGCGCGCCCGCAATATCAAGGCCACTTTTTACGTCATCGGCCAGAGCGTGAATCTCTATCCGCAAATCGTCCGTCGCACCGTCGAGGAGGGCCATGAAATCGGAAATCACAGCAACACCCATCGTTTGTTGAGCAAACTCAGCGATAGCGAAATCAGTGCGGATCTCGCGCGTTGTGAGGAAGCGATCGTGCGTGCCGCCGGAGTCAAGCCACGGACCATGCGCCCGCCCTACGGCGGATTGCTGCAAAAGCAACGCGAGATGGTGCACGCGCAATTCGGATATCCTATCATCCTTTGGTCTGTCGATCCGCTAGATTGGAAACGTCCGGGCCCCAGCGTCGTCAGCTCGCGCATTTTGGCCGGTGCAAGCGCTGGGGGTATCGTCCTCTCGCACGATCTTCACGGACAAACGGTGGACTCGATGCCCGCCACGCTCGATGCGCTGCTGCGCCGTGGCTATCAATTTGTCACCGTCTCTCAACTCTTGGCGATGCAGACTCCCGTGCCAACCACGCAACCCGCCGTGGCCCCTGCGAATTCCTGAGCATTTTCCTCTCAAAACCCGTGAGCGACATTCGGTTCGGTGAGAATTATTTCGCAACGCGGGAACGGCTTTCAGAAGTGATGTCTGGCATTGCAGCTTTGGCGACCGAGACCGGCACCGAGCTCAATGACAGGCTTCCATTCGCCGAGATGGAACAAGGACTTGGCACTCCTTTTATTTTCGTCGTCAGTGGCGAGGTGAATGCGGGAAAGTCCACCCTCATCAATGGCCTCTTCGGGCGCGACTTATGCCGCGTGAATATTCTACCAGAAACGGACCGAGTGCTGTGGTATCGCTATGGCAGTCCTGCGCGGGATTCCGAGGTCACACCCATGTTAGAGGAGCGCTACCGGCCAATCGATTTCCTGCGCGACTTTAATCTAATCGATACCCCGGGCACCAATTCCATAGTCTCAGGCCACCAAGACATCACCGAGAAATTCCTGCCCTCGGCTGATCTAATTCTTTTCGTTTTCCCAGTCACTAACCCATGGGGAGCCGCCACTTGGAATTTCATTTCGCGCCTGCCCACCGAGGCCATGGAGCGCGTTGTGTTCATCATTCAGCAGGCGGATCAGCGTGAGGAAATCGACATTAAAGTGATCCTTGGGCACATGGCAGATCTCGCGATGAAACGGATTGGCCGTATCCCGCCGATTTTTGCCGTTTCGGGAAAGCTCGCATACGAAGCCAAGCGCTCCAAACCCTTCGCTGGCGATCTTCTCGCAAGGAGCGGGTTTCTCGATCTGGAAAAGTTCATTTCTAAAACCGTCTGCGAATCCCCCGCACGCAAACAAACGCTGGAGACATGGCGAGGCCAGGCCAGTTCCGCACTGCGCGCCGTGGAAGACCGCATCGAGGACCAGACTCGTGAGCTCAACCAACAAGGCCGTTTCCTCGAATCGATCGAGCGCGAGATTGACGACATCCGCGAAACATTTGTCACCCGTCTGCCTCGTCACCTCGTCGGAGTCGCAGAGGCTTTTGAGTCGGAAGGAATTTGGGCTGCCAAAAAGCTTCGTTCAAAACTGAGCGTGATCCCATCCATTTTCCGGCTCTTCGTGGGTGATCGGACAGGGCCAGAAATGGAGTCGATTTTCATTGAGCGATTGCAAGCGACTGTCGAAGCCGTCGCTGAAAAAGACGGCTTGGAAGTGGTCGATTTCTGCCGCCAGCACCGGATTTCTCTCGTGAGCCGAGTGAAAGAAACGATGAACGTCGAAATGGGAGATGTGGCCCCGCTTGAAAAAACGCTGGCTGCGGGAAAACACCATTTCGTCCAGCGCTTAGGCCGTGCTGCCCGCATGGGGATCGGCAATCTCAAGGTCCGCAATCAACTTGATAGAGAACTGCGGCACCGCAATGTGGCGCTGAAATCTTCCACATTTATGATGCTCCTACTTCTAACAGTAGGAGCTATTTGCGGAGCGCTTAAATTGCAGTTAGCATCCGTTATTTTGTGTGGTTCATCCGCGCTCTTTATGATCGGCGGAGTGCTCACCGCCATCATCACGCGCAAGACCATCACTGCGGATTTCCAAAAGCGCCTGCTAGATACATGCGGCAGCTTCGCGACCACGCTGCGCTCCGATTACGAAGAAGCCCTTCGCATCGTCTTCCGGGATTATCTTTCCTCCCTCGGCGTCGTCCGCACGCACCTTGCCCATGAGAAAATCGCCGTCGAGCCACGCCTAAAACGCTGGCAAGAACTCTTCCTCACGCTGAAATCCATCGAGCAGGATCTCTGAGCTGGCCTCAGCGAGCGCGAAAAATTCCCAGCTAGACAAAGCTCTCGCCAAGGAACAAAAACTGCGTCTATGAAAAAGATGTTTCCCCTTCGCGTTGAAGGACACCAAACGCCACGCGTGATCGAGCAAATCAAAAACGACGTCCGGAAATACGTAAAACGTGAGCGTAAAAAGAAATTGCCGGAAGGCGCGGATTTCTGGGATTTCAACTGCCGCGTCGGTCAAGCTGAAGCGATTGCGGAAAACAAACACGTCGAGGAACTCACCAAGGCGATCGATGAGACGGTGGCAAGCGGTGCCGAGGCGGTTTACATCGAGATCTTGGCAAAACCGGGGCACCGGACGGGAGGTAAGGCGAAGCCGCCTTCTGACGTCTAAAATCGCCGAGTCTATCTCGCCATCTTGGAGATTTCCGCTTCCCGTATCATCTGGCAGCGCCTAAAAAGCTCGCCGACATGCTTGATACTCAAAAACCCGTGGGAAAATTGATGGCCGCAAACCGCGGCGAAATCGCAATCCGGATTTTCCGTGCCGCTAATGAACTCGGACTCAGAACAGTCTCGATCTTTGCCGAGGAAGACCGATTTTCCATCCATCGCTTTAAAGCAGATGAAGCCTATCAGCTAGATTCTTCCAAGGGACCAGTCGGTGCTTATCTTGATGTCGAAGGAATCGTGGCGCTCGCAAAACAGAAGGGCGTGACGATGATTCACCCAGGCTACGGGTTTCTATCAGAAAACGCATCGTTCGCCCGGGCTTGCGCGCGTGAGGGCATCACCTTCATCGGCCCATCGCCAGATCTGTTGGAAAATATGGGCGACAAAACGGCAGCACGGACGCTCGCCCATAAGTTCAATGTCCCCACCCTACCCGGCACGGAAGACCCGATCACCAATCCAGAGCAAGCACTCGCCGCCGCGCATGACATCGGCTTTCCACTCATCATTAAGGCTGCATTCGGCGGTGGCGGACGCGGCATGCGCGTGGTGGAAAAAGCCTGTCAGCTTGCAGGTCTGTTAGCCGAAGCACAGAACGAGGCGCTCAATGCATTTGGCAATTCCGCCGTTTTCCTCGAACGCTACATTTCCCGCGCCAAACACATCGAAGTGCAGATCCTCGGCGACCAACAAGGAAACGTGGTTCACCTCCATGAGCGCGATTGCTCGGTGCAGCGGCGCTATCAGAAAGTCGTCGAAGTGGCACCCGCCATGCATCTCGACCCAAAGGTCCGCAAGGAACTTTGCGCAGCCGCCGTGAAACTCGCAAAGGGCATCGGCTACGACAACGCGGGCACCGTCGAGTTTCTATACGATATGGATCAGAACGACTGGTTCTTCATCGAGATGAATCCACGCATTCAAGTGGAGCACACCGTGACGGAGTGTGTGACGGGCATCGATCTTGTTAGGTCGCAAATCCTTGTTGCAGTCGGGCACTCGCTATTCAGCGAAGCAGTCGCGATTCCGACGCAGGATGAGATTCCGTGCATCGGCTTCGCTATCCAATGCCGGGTCACCACCGAAGACCCGGAGAAAAATTTCTCACCGGACTACGGGCGCATCCTCAACTACCGCTCCGCCGCTGGGTTCGGCATCCGTTTGGACGCCGCCTCGGGTGATGCGGGCTCAGTGGTGACGCCGTATTACGACTCGATGTTAGTAAAAATCACGGCGATGGGCCGCGATTTCCCGATGGCTTGCCAACGGATGGACCGCGCCCTCCGCGAATTTCGCATCCGTGGCGTGAAGACGAATATTCCTTTCCTCGAAAACGTCATCGCAGATGAAACTTTTCGCAGTGGCCAAGCACACACCAAGCTCATCGATACCAAAACCGAGCTTTTCCAATTCAAGCGGCGCCGCGATCGGGCGACACGCACCTTGTCCTATCTATCAGATATCACGATTAATGGAAATCCCACGGTAAAAGGCTGGAAACCAGCGGCAGCGATGCCCCGGGCGAACGTCCCGAATTCCCTGTTTATCGAACATCACGCCGTCGTCCCGAAAGGCAGCCGCGACGTGCTCTTGGAGTTAGGTCCAGAAAAATTCGCCCAGTGGATTCTTAACGAAAAGCGCTTACTGATCACCGACACCACGCTGCGTGACGCCCACCAATCGCTGATTGCCACTCGCATGCGCAGCTTCGACATGTTGCGCGTCGCCGAAGCCATTTCACACCGTATCCCCAGCCTTTTCTCGCTAGAAATGTGGGGAGGTGCCACTTTCGACACGGCGATGCGCTTCCTCAGTGAGTGCCCATGGGACCGCCTACGCCGCTTACGCGAGAAGATTCCTAACATTTGTTTTCAGATGCTCTTCCGTGGCTCGAACGCCGTCGGTTATTCGAACTACCCGGACAACGTCGTCGCCGGTTTTGTTAAACACGCGGCGGACTCAGGCATGGACATTTTTCGGATTTTCGATTCCCTCAACTACCTCCCTAACATGCAGGTGGCGATGGAAGCCGCCCGCGATCATGGCAAGGTGCTTTGCGAAGCGGCAATCTGTTATACGGGTGACATCACCAACGCGAGCCGCGACAAATACTCGCTGAAATACTACGTCGAGAAGGCAAAGGAAGTGGAACGCATGGGTGCCCACATCCTCGCCATCAAGGACATGGCCGGCTTGTGCAAACCTCACGCCGCTTACAAGCTGGTCACCGCGCTGAAGGAGGAAATCGGGATTCCTATCCATTTCCACACCCATGACACCTCGGGCCTCAATGCCGCATCCGCCATCGCCGCATCCAAGGCCGGCGTGGACATCGTGGATCTCGCCATCGCCTCGATGTCAGGCTCCACGTCACAACCTAACTTAAATTCGATCTGCGCCGCACTCGCCAGCACCGAGCGCGATCCCGGGCTCGATTTCGATTCGCTCAATGAATTCTCCGACTACTGGGAGGAAGTGCTTGGGTTCTACAAACCCTTCGACTCCGCCCCGCGCGCAGGCACCGCGGAAGTTTACGAACACGAAATGCCCGGCGGCCAGTACACCAATCTCCGCGAGCAGGCGAACTCGATGGGCCTCGGTCATCGTTGGCGTGAAATCGCAAGAACTTATGCCGAAGTAAACCAACTCTTCGGCGACATCGTGAAGGTCACGCCTTCGTCCAAAGTCGTTGGCGACATGTGCATGTTCCTCGTCACCCGCGGCATTAAAGCGGCGGACGTGCCTAACATCAAACCTGGCTCAGTCGATTTCCCGGAGAGTGTAATTGATATGTTAGCAGGCGGGCTCGGCCAACCCGATGGCGGCTGGCCAGTCGAGGTGCAGCGCGTGGTGTTAGGAAATCGCAAGCCGACGACCCAGCGCCCTGGAGAGCTCGCGGCACCCATCGATCTGGAAGTCACCCGCGCCGAGCTTTCCACCAAACTGGGTCGCCCGGCCAACGACGATGATCTCTATTCTCACCTCATGTATCCGCAGGTTTTTGCGGACTTTAATGCATTCCGTGCAAAATACGACGACCTCAGCGGTCTGCCGACCCCTGCCTTTTTCTATGGCCTGCAAATCGGTGAGGAAATCGAGATTGAAATCGACACCGGCAAGACACTCATCATCAAACTCATTTCCATCGGTGAAGCAGACACCGCAGGTCGCCGGGCTTTGTTCTATGAACTTAACGGCATGCCCCGCGAGTCCATGGTGATGGACCATTCCCTCAAATCCGTCTCGACCGCATCCCGCGTCAAAGGCGATCCCACGAACCCTGCCCAAGCCTGCGCGCCGATGCCAGGCATGGTCACCGAGGTCACCGTATCTCCCGGTCAGGCCGTGAAAGCCGGGGACAAGCTGCTGATTCTCGAAGCCATGAAAATGCTCACCACGGTGAGTGCTAGCGCGGACGGTGTCGTGTCCGAAGTCCTCGTCAAAAAAGGCGATCAAGTCGATAGCGATGATCTGCTAGCGAAACTAACCGTTGAATAACAAATCCGCAAAGTGATTAGATCTTCATCGTTTTCAACATCTCAGTGGCTTCATCGAACTGGTGGATGAATCCTTTGAACGCGATGTAGGTGACCCAACAGAAACCTATGGTTGCCGCGGTGATCGCGAGTTTCCAGAAAAGGTGTAACTTAGGATGCAGCCAGACCAAAGGCAACGCTACCGGAGGCAGGGTGAGGAACATCAGAACGACGAATGACGTCTTCAAATAAAACGGCAGTGCTTTTTCTTGAGTGTTAGGCAGCGGTGGTGGCGCATGCGAAATCGGGCGCTGCGTTTCATCAAGAAACTCGTGGCAGTGTTTGCACTTGATCGCCTCATCCTGGATTTCTTCCGCGCAATAGGGGCATTTTTTCATGAGGACTTGGATCGGACTGAGAGACTCGCTATGAGATGAAGGACACTCGCCTGAAGGGACCTTGAGCCACCCGCACGAGAAAATCCACTCTTCTCCCATGAAACTCCTGGACCACTTAAAATTGTCACGCTGCTCTCGAAATGCTTCCGTGAAAACACGCCGGGCCTCAGCCAATCTCGGCGAAACGACCGAGGCTGGGATTGGCGGGCATCGCGTCAAACGCCATTTCGCACAAACCGATGAACGCCTCCTCTACCAGACTGGGCTCACGCTTCGGTGAGTAAAAGACCCCCCACTCGCGCTCGATTCCCGGCTCGTCGATATCGACGACTTTCAAACTTCCATCTTCGATTTCACGGATCGCCACCCACGGTGCCACGATTCCAACACCAATACCGAGTTTGGCCATTTCCTTGATCGCCTGCATGTCACCTAACACCAGCGGCTTTTTCCCGCGCCCACCTTTTTGTTCCAGCCATTCTTCGATTAAGCGATGCGTCTCGGTCGCTTTGGCATAAATGATAAACTGATGCTCGTGAATCGAGGAAAGGATGTTCGTCTGATCGATGGCCCATGGGTGAAACGGCGAAACAACAAATGCCAAGCGATCCCTAAACATGGGGCGGTATCCTTCGTCACTTTTACCACGGGGTTTTAAGCCCACGACTAAGTCCAGATCAGAGGCCGTCAAACGATCTAGCAGACCGGTGGTATCGCCCGCTTCGATAACAGGTTCGCATCTCGGGAAACAATCACGAAATTCCCGCAGAACCGATGGAATCAAAACATGGCAAAGCGTGTGAGGTGCGCCAATGCGAATGCGAGTTTGGCCCCAGCGCCTTAAACCATCAAGATCACGGGTTGCTTGCTCCAGTTCGAAAATGACCCGCTTACAACGCTTCAGTAACATTTCACCTTCGGATGTCACCGCTACCCGTTTTCCCGTACGGTCCAGAAGCCGGCATGAGAGTTGTTCTTCAAGCGTGCGTAAGGAATGACTAACAGCCGACTGAGTAACGAAGATTCGGCGAGCAGCGAGTGTGAAACTCCCCTCCTCCGCCACGGCAACAAATGCCCTCAATTGTCTCAAGTCGGGAACCCAGTCCATAATAATGAATGGCTTTCATCAAAAGCACGTTTGAGAAAGAGCAGGGCTTATGCCAAAATGTCACTTTTGGCACCCAACGCGCTTAACAAAGCCGCATGGACGCGTTGCAAGGCTTACGAAAACCCTTTCCCATTCGGCTAGGCTTTGTCCCCTTATGCGACTGTGCACCGATTGCAGTCGCACAGGAAACAGGCATCTTTGACCGCTATGGATTGCAAGTGGTATTGTCGCGCGAGTTAGGCTGGGCCAGTGTGCGGGATAAAATGTTTTACGGTGATCTGGAGGGAGCGCAATCCATCGCAGGCATTGCGTTCGCGTTGGGCATGGGCTTCAGCGAGCTGCGTTGCGAAGTCGCCGTTCCGCTGATTCTCAATCTCCACGGAAATGCGATCACGCTCTCCTCCGAGTTCAAACATTCGGAAATCGGCAGGGGCGAAGGTTTGCAAGATTACCTAACAAATCACTGGAAGAAGGACCGCCCGTTCACACTCGCCGCGACACACCGTTTCTCATCTCACCATATTTTACTCCATCAATGGCTGAAGCGAAACGGCCTAAGCAGTCCCTCTAACGCAGAAATTATTTTCCTGCCACCTCCCCTCATGGCTCGTCACCTCAAGGCGGGGCACATCGATGGCTACTGCGTGGGCGAGCCATGGAACTCCGAAGCGATTATGGCTGGCACGGGATGGTGCCCTGCGACTTCGGCAGACCTTTCTTTTGGGCATCCGGAGAAAGTCTTGTTGTTAGCCGGGAAATTCATTCATGAGCGGAAGGACGAAACCATCGCCCTCGTCGCCGCTCTCCTCGAGTCTTGCCAGCTGTGCCAAGACACAAATTTCAGAAGCGAACTCGTATCCATTCTAGCAATGAAGGAATATATCGGGGCATCGCCAGAGGTACTTCGCAACAGCCTCGGGAGCCAATTCAATACAGGAATAGGATCCATATCGGCCTCCTCATTTTACCTATTCCACGGTGAATCAGTCAATTGTCCGACCGTTGAAAAAGCTTCATGGGTGCTGGCTGGCATGCGCGGCATCGGAATCCTCCCGGATGTTACCTGTGGCTCGATTTCTCGAATCTATCGGGAGGATATTTTTCATGCCGCCGCACATTGCACTCAAGACGCATGAGTCAACTTCATCATGCAGATGAAATAACATACGCCAAATCACTGACACGGAAACTCCTGTTGGCACCCTTACCGCTCTATTCCATTCCAACTTAACCACACTCGACCATGGAACCAAACCACTCACTATCCCGCCGGAAATTTCTCTCCGTATCCACCAAGACCACTGCTCTCGGACTGCTTGCCACCGGGCTCCCCACCGGTTGGCTCGGTGCTCAAACGGCCAGCGATGCACCGGAATCACCCAATGTGAATTTCGGCATCATCGCGCTGACAGACTGCTCGCCCATCATCATCGCGCACGAAAAAGGACTCTTCAAGAAATATGGAATTAACTCCACGGTCACTAAAGGCGCGAGTTGGGCCGCCATTCGTGATTCACTTTCTAACGGTGACATTCAAGCTACCCACATGCTGCTAGGCATGCCCATCGCCTCAACCATGGGCCTCGGTGGAGCGCCGAAGAAGCCGATGATCGCGCCATGGCTTCTCAACCGCAATGGCCAGTCCATCAGTCTTGCTAACAGCCTTAAAGGTAAAGTCGCTGCTGATCCAAAGGCGCTGAAACCACTCGTCGATGCCGCCAAAGCAGCAGGCACGCCTATGTCTTTTGCGATGACTTTCCCGCCGGGCACTCATGCCATGTGGCTCCGCTATTGGCTCGCCGCTGGCGGCATCAATCCAGGAAACGCTGCGGGCGCAGAGGCAGACATTACTCTCATCACCATTCCACCACCGCAGATGGTGGCTAACATGCAGGCAGGAAAAATGGATGGCTTTTGCGTCGGCGAGCCATGGAATGCAAAGACCCTCAAGGACGATATCGGCTTCACCGCCACTAACACTCAGGACATTTGGAAAGATCATCCGGAAAAAGTCTGTGCATTTACCGAAGAGTTCGCCGCGAAAAATCCAAAGACCGTCAAAGCCGTACTCAAGGCCCTTCACGAAGCCAGCGTCTGGTTAGACGTCATGGCCAATCGCGCGGAACAAGCCAAAATCGTCAGCGCCCCGACCTATATCAACTGCCCACCGGAAGCGATCCTTCCTCGCTTGGAAGGGAAGTATGATATGGGTGATGGCCGTAAAATCCGCGATCCGAACTACATGATTTTCAGCGATCGGAATTGTAACTACCCACAACTCAAATACGGCAAGTGGTGGCTCACTCAGCTCCGCCGTTGGGGCTTCACCGATGGCGCTCCTGATTACGAAGGCGTGGCAAAGCAAGTCATGCGTGCGGACATCTATGAGGAAGCCATGAAGGAAATCGGTTATACTCATGGTGGCAAAAGCACGGCAAAGGAGACCTTTTTCGACGGTTCTGTGTTCGATCCAACAGGCGACATGGAAACCTATGCCAAGTCATTCGCTATCAAAACACTCAAAGGCTAACACAACTAAAGCGCGGAATTTATTCCGCGCGAATTCCGGGGCGGATCGCTAAACCGGTCCGCCCCACTTCCCTATCAAATCTACGACTTGATCCCATGAAATTCTTCTACCAACTCAAGCTCGACGCCATCCTTCTTCCCGTCATCGCCTTGCTTATCTGCCTCGGTGGTTGGGCACTCATCGCCGGTCACGGTAAGACCACTGTCTCCGTGGATGACTGGGGCGACAAAGTGACTAAAACTGAACGCTTCGGTCTTTCTAAAAATCTCCCCTCACCTGCGGAAACTTGGACCGCTAGCAAACCCTACATCGTCGAGCCCTTCGCCAAACGCGGTGAACTCGACCAAGGTATCCTTCGCTTCGCTTGGCTCTCACTCAAGCTTGTTGCACAAGGCTACGCCATCGCACTTCTGCTAGGCACGCCTATCGGATTTTTCCTAGGACTTTCCAAAAACTTCACCCGCGCCTTCGACCCGATCATCCAGATTCTGCGTCCCGTCTCCCCGCTCGCGTGGCTGCCTCTCGGCATGGTGCTATTCAGCGGACTCAAGGTGGTCGATTCCACCGGACGCACCACATTCGGAACTTCAGATGCCGCCGCGCTTTTCACCATCGCGATCTGCGCGATGTGGCCCACCGTATTAAATACTGCCGTTGGTGTTAGGGCCGTGCCACAAGATTATCTCAATGTCGCAAAGGTGCTGAAACTTTCCAAGCCCAAGACCTTGTTCAAGATCCTCATCCCCTCCGCGCTACCCTATATGTTTACGGGTTTCCGCCTCTCATTGGGAATTGCCTGGTTGGTGATCGTTGCCGTGGAAATGCTCATCGGCAAGCCTGGCGTTGGAGGCTTTCTCTGGCAACAATACAATGCAAACAGCTACGCCCACATCATCCTATCAATTCTAACCATCGGATTTATTGGGTATATTTTGGATCGCATGATGAGCCTCATCGAAGGACGCTTCCGCTCCGCGTGACACAAGCACTTCTGCCTGTTCAACTAAATTTCACACCCCATGCCACCCATCCTCGAACTCAACGGTGCCTCCAAAAGCTTCGGCCTGCCGCATGAACGCACGGCGATCCTGACGGATATCAACCTCACCGTCGAAGAAGGCGATTTCGTTTCGATCATCGGCTACTCCGGCAGCGGCAAGAGCACGCTCATCAATCTCATCTCCGGCCTTCTCAAGCCAGACACCGGCACGGCAAAAATGGATGGCGAACTCATCACCGGTCCCGGCCCCGAGCGCGGCATTGTTTTCCAAAACTACTCACTGCTCCCATGGCTCACCGTCACAGAAAACGTGCGTCTCGCCGTGGACCAAATTTTCCCGGCCATGTCTGAAAATGAACGGGCAGATTGCGCCGCCAAATACATCGACATGGTGAAGCTCACTCCGGCTTCCGGCAAACTCCCGCGCGAACTCTCCGGTGGCATGAGGCAGCGCGTTTCCGTGGCACGCACCTTGGCCGCGAACCCCAAAGTTCTCCTGCTAGATGAACCGCTCTCCGCGCTCGATGCCCTCACCCGCGCCACCTTGCAGGATGAAATCGCCGATATCTGGGAGAAAAACCGCACCACGGTCATTTGGATCACCAACGATCCAGACGAAGCGCTGCTTGTCGCAGACCGCGTCATCCCACTTCTACCAGGCCGCGATGGTGCGACACTCGGTGCAGAAATGAAGGTGAGCATGACACGCCCGCGTTTGCGCAGTGAGCTCCTCCACACCACTGAGTTTAAGGCCCTGAAGCTCCAACTCGTGAATACTTTGTTAGACGCCAAACGCGACAGCAATCCCACCATCACGAAACGGCTCTCCGCACCGGATATCCTACCGGAAGATCTATCAATCAAGCGCATCCAATTCGGAAAAGCTGAACCACGTCGCCGCTCCAAGCTTGAGCGGGAAGAACTCAAAATCGAAGCGTCATGACCCCTCTCGCACCCATTCTCGAGCTTTTCAAACTCTCCAAAGCCTACCCGACTCCCAAAGGTCCGGCCGTCATCGTTAGAGATTTCAACCTCAACCTCGCCAAAGGAGAATTCGTCACCCTCATCGGCCACTCGGGCTGCGGAAAATCCACTGTGCTTTCCATGGTCGCCGGACTAACGGATGCCACCGAAGGCTCGATGATTCTAGCCGGGCGCGAAACCAACGAAGCCGGCCCAGACCGTGGCGTCGTTTTCCAATCCCCTTGCCTATTGCCTTGGTTGAGTGCCTTTGAAAATGTGATGCTCGGCGTGAACCAAGTTTATTTTAACGCTCCGAAAGTGGAACGTCGTGAACTAGCAGAATACTATCTTTCCGTCGTCGGACTTGGAAATGCGATGCACAAGTTCCCCCGCGAGCTTTCCCAAGGCATGTGCCAACGTGTCGGCATCGCCCGCGCCTTCGCGCTTCAACCCAAGATGCTCTTGCTCGATGAACCGTTTGGCATGTTGGACTCCCTAACAAAGATCGAACTTCAAGAAGTATTGTTAGAGCTTTGGCGGCGGAATAAACTCACGACGCTCATGGTCACCCACGATGTGGATGAAGCGATTTTCCTCTCCGACCGCGTCGTCATGATGAGCGATGGCCCGGAGGCCGAAGTCGGCGATATCCTCACAATCCCCTTCGCCCGCCCACGCATCCGCGCGGAAGTCCTAACGGATCCACGCTATATGGAAATTCGCAATCACCTGCTCACCTTCTTGAACGAGCGATCGCACATCCGTCCCAGCCGCATCAAAACCCCGCGTTCTGAGGAAACAGAAACCGTTGCCTGCAAGTATGAATCGCCCGTCGCGGCGGTAACATCCACGCAGTAGGATCTCAAGTTCCCGCGCAAGGCTCAACCACCGAGGTAGCTCATTTCCGCCTTTGGCTGATCGACAAGGCATCTTTCCTCGGAGTAGCGGTCTGTGCGAACTTCCCACATTGCACGCACCATCTGCTGAAGCGCTGCCGGAGTCATGCCGCTGCGCAACACACCACGCAGATCGTGCCCGCTCGTGGCAAACAAGCAGGTGAAAATTTTCCCATCTGCCGAAAGCCTCAGTCGCTGACAATCCCGGCAAAAAGGTTGGGTGACCGATTGAATCAAGCCGATCTCCTCCGCCCCGTCCGCGTGGCGCCAGTGGGCAGCAACCTCTCCCCGATAAGCGGCCTCACGCTTCACCAGTCCAAATTCCTTCGAGAGAATTTCTAAAATTTCCGCACCGGAAACGACTTCATCAAGCTTCCATCCGTTAGTTTCGCCGACGTCCATGTATTCGATATAACGAAGATCCACGCTCGCCCGCCTGGCCCATCTCGCGAGCGGAAGAATTTCACCTTCGTTCACGCCGCGTTGGATTACGGCATTTACTTTGACCGGCAGGCCGAAGGTTTTCGCCGCTTCGATTCCGGCCAAGACGCGTTCCACTTTTGCACCGATCCCGTTCATCTTGGCGAAAATTTCAGAATCCAGTGCATCCAGACTCACCGTCACCCGGTTTAGCCCAGCAAGAGCAAGGGCTTCTGCATGATGCGCTAACAAAACGCCGTTCGTCGTCATTGCGATGTCCTTCACCCCATCCACCGCCGCAATCATCGCCACCAAATCTTCAAGGCCCCGGCGCATCAGTGGCTCACCACCTGTTAGTCGAATTTTTTCCACACCTAGCGGAACGAGGACTCTAACTAAACTCAGGATTTCTTCAAATGTCAGCAGGTCCTCGCGCGGCATGAACGAATACCCTGGGCCGAAAACCTCGACGGGCATGCAATAACGACAGCGAAAATTACACCGATCCGTCACTGAGATTCGCAAATCTCGCAGGCCTCGGCCTAATAAATCCATCGGTAAACTCATTGCGGGAATAATGGACGATCCTCTTTGGTTCGCAACCGGAATGACGCAGGCGGTCTCATTACTCCGCCACCTCCGCTTTTCCCATGGAGCAAGCCGCGAGGTCCTCCACCTCACTGATAGAAGAGACGTGACACAGTTTACCCCGCAGTTCCTTCGCCCCCGGGAAGCCTTTGCAATACGCCATTAAACGCGAGCGCATCGCTGTTAGGGTTTGTTTTTCATCACCATTCCGGCGGCTTTCCACCGCGAGATTGCAGTGACGGAGCACCAAGTCCCAGCGCTCTTCCATGCCGATTTCTGGTACCAGTGCGCCCGTTTCCAGAAAATGTTTTGCCTCACGAAATACCCACGGGTTCTGCATCGCCGCGCGGCCGATCATCACGCCAGACACCGCCGTCTCGCTCTTCCGCCGCAGCACATCCGCCCCACAATGAATGTCGCCATTACCGATTACCGGAATGGAAACCGCCCTCGCCACGGCATCGATCACGTTCCAGTCCGCCTCGCCGCCGTAGCCCTGCGCCCGCGTCCGGCCATGCACGGCGATCGCCTGCATCCCGCTGTCTTCAAGAATTTTCGCCACTTCCACCGCATTCACAGAGTCCGCATCCCAGCCGATCCGCATCTTCGCCGTCACCGGCACGTCAGCGCCCACCGCCCTCACCACGCCGGACGCCACCTCTGCCAGCACCGGGCAATCTCGTAGCAGCGATGAACCACCATTCCGCGCCACCACCTTGTTCACGGGGCAGCCAAAATTAATATCGATGAAATCCGGCGTCCTACCCGCCAATCCCTTGTCGATGATCTTGCGAGCCGCTTCCCCCATCCTCACCCCGTCCGCCCCGAAAAGCTGCACCCCTACCGGCCGCTGTTTCTCAGAAAACTCCGTGTATTTCCGCGTCCGCTCATCCGCCTGCATGATCCCCTCCGCGGACACAAACTCCGTCACCATCACATCCGCCCCCAGCTCCTTGCAGATCTGACGGAAAATCACATCCGTCACCCCCGCCATCGGCGCAAGGTAAAGCGGGAATGAGTTATTGGAAAACCAAGGAAGCACGCACGAAGACTACAACTGCGCCCCGCCCAACGTCTACCCCGCGCTGTTAATTTTTCAGCTTCTCCTAGCAGATGGAAATGACAGTTTTTAACACTTATGCGAGAACCCGCCTGTCGTGGCATTCAGATTTACAACGCTTGTTTCTAACAGATTTTCAAATCCACTCTTTTTCCCAGCCCTTATTAGTGAGTTGCATCCCTCGGTGCATTTGTTCAAATCGGCTCGTCAGCAACCCCGTAAATCATGCGCATCCTCCTCACCACCTGCTCCTATCAAGACACTCCCGGCCCACATCACGAACTCATGGCTGCACAAGGCTGGGAAATCGTCCGTGAACGCGGCCCGCTCAGCGAGGCCCGAATGCTGGAGCTCGCTGGCGACTTCGATGCCTTTCTCTGCGGCGATGATGCGATCACCCGCGCGGTCATCGAAAAATCCCTGCCGCGTCTGAAAATTATTTCCAAATACGGCATCGGCCTGGATAAAATCGATGTTGCGGCGACCAAGGAGTTGAAAATCCCCGTGCTTTTTACGCCCGGCGTGAATCATACCACCGTGGCCGAGCACACCTTCGGCCTGCTCATCGGGATCACCAAGCACATCGTCACCACCGCCGCTGCCGCACGGAAGGGTGAGTGGCTACGTCTCACGGGCCACGAGATCGCAGACAAAACCATGGGCATCATCGGCTTGGGTCGCATCGGTAAGGAAGTCGCGATTCGCGCAAAGGCTTTCTCCATGCCGATCATTGCTTTCGATCCTTACTGGGATGAAAAATTCGCCGCCGAATACGGTGTGAAACGCTGCGCTTCCATGGACGAGGTACTCACGCAATCTGATGTCGTGTCGCTTCACTGCAATCTCTCCGACGAAACCCGCAGCATGATCCGCACGGAAAAAATCGCGGAGATGAAAGACGGTGTGATCATTCTCAACTGCGCCCGTGGCGAAATCGTCGAGACAGCGGACATCGTCGCAGCACTTCACAGCGGCAAGGTCGGCGGCTACGGTGCCGACGTGCTCGATGAAGAACCACCCCGCGCGGATCATCCGTTGCTCACCGCGCCTAACTGCGTCATCACCCCGCACATCGGCTCCCGCACTTACGAAAGCGTTCCTCGCCAGGCTATGAAATCGCTAACAAACCTCATCAACGCGCTGAAAGGCGAGGGCGACTGCAACTGCGCTAACGGAGTGATTTGATAGTAAAAATAGAAATCATTCGTCCATTTTCAAAAATTCCCGCGCTGCCGCGAGAATTCCCTCAACTTCAGTGATTGAGAGACTCTTTTTTCCATCGAACGCCCACACCGTGCCTGGCCAAGCTGGATCATCGAGGAAGCGCCCTACAATATGAACATGCATGTGCCTCACCTGATTGCCGATGCAAGCGACGTTGAGTTTTTCGGGCTCAAAATAGCTGGAAACAAATTCGGATACTTGGCGCACTGCCAACATTACTTCAATGTAATGACCCGGCTCAAGCTGATGGAGATCTTCGATTCCTTCATCCACCTCAGGCACTAACAGGAACCAGGGGAACAGCGCATTGTTCTTCAAAAGCAACACACATCCGCCTAGTTTTCCAATTTCAAAACCGCCAGCCGCGAGCCGTGGATGAAGTTCAAATGCCATTGGAAATTAAGACAGGCAGGTCGATATCTATCACTTCGTTAGAATTCATCAAGGGAGGATCTTCCGCATCGGGATCATGTTAGAGTATTCGAAGCCCTGCTTTTTGAAAAACTCCTGGGACTCAGCGCTGATCTTGTCAGTAAGCAAGGTGATCCGCTTAAAGTGCTTCTTGTGGCCAAACTCGGTCACGTAATCGAGCAACATCGCACCATAGCCTTGGCCACGGTGGTCCGGGTCAATGACGACATCTTCCATCAGGATCACAAAACCTCCGCAAGCGGTCGAAATCGTGAATAGCAGGTTCACCATTCCAAAAATCTGATCCTTGTTTCGAATCACAAAAATGCGCCCGCGGTTCGGTTGTTCAAGGATCAACTGCAAGCCCCGCTCCTGCACGGCCCGATCGGGCGAGAAGTCGCCTGATCTGGCAAAGAGACTCATGACGAGTTCCGTGAGTGCAGGCAAATCTTCAATCGTCGCCGACTCTACGACAGGGCGATCTTCGTTATGGTCATTTTTCGCTGCGTTCTTTGCCGTTTTCACAAGCGGGACACTGTCAGAATTTTCCGATGATCACATTAAATTATACCAAGATTCGAAAAAACCTTTCCCCATTCCGCTACTCCAGCAAATCGGGGCGATTCTTGGTGGTCCTTTCAAGGGATTGTGCTGCTTTCCATGCCTCGATTTTTCCATGATTCCCGGAAATCAGCACCTCCGGCACCGTCATTCCCCGAAAGTCGATAGGACGCGTGTAGGCGGGTGCCTCCAGTCGATTTGGATCAAAAAATGATTCATCCACCGGTGAGCGTTCATCTCCGAGCGCTCCTGGCAGGAGCCGGATCACCGCATCGCAGAGCACCGCCGCGGCCAGCGCGCCGTTCGTCAAAATGTAGTCTCCGATAGAAATCTCATCATCCACCAATGCTTCGATTACCCGGTGATCCACCCCTTCGTAATGACCACAAAGAATCACTAAATGCTCAGATCCAGCGAGTTCCTGTGCGATGGCTTGTTTGAAAGGTCTTCCCTGCGGCGTCATCAAAATCACGCGCGTCGAAGTGCCTCGCAATTCCTCGACTGCGGCAAACAAAGGTTCTGGTTTGAGAAGCATTCCATGCCCGCCTCCGCACAATGAGTCATCAACGCGGCGATGTTTGTCCGCCGACCAATCACGCAATTGATGGGCTTTCACCTCGACGATCCCCGCCGCTCGCGCTCTTTGAATGATCGAATCGCTCAAGGGAGCAAGAGCCACTTCGGGAAACAGGGTGACAATATCCATTCGCATAGGGCGACTGTATTCATTGCAAACAAAGCGTCACAATCGTTTTTCTCATTGACCCATGCAGCGCCATAACTATTGGACGAGTGAGCACAGCCGCACGATTGGTTACTGCAACTTGCCTCGCATGAAAATCATCATCCTTTCCCGGAATCCGCAACTTTATAGCACCCACGCCCTCGTCGTCGCCGCCGAGTCGCGCGGCCATCAAGTGCGCGTGGTCGATTACCTCCGCTGCTACATGAACATCACCTCGCGCAAGCCACGGATCTATGTGGATGGCGAGGAATTAGTCGCAGATGCCGTCATCCCGCGGATCGCTGCCCGGCATACGTTTTATGGAAATGCAGTGGTGCGGCAGTTTGAAATGATGAATGTCTTCACGCTCAACGAGTCCGTCGCCATCGCTCGTTCACGGGATAAACTTCGGTCGCTCCAAATTCTCGCCAAGCGCGGCATCGGGCTTCCAGTCACCGGCTTCGCGCATCACACCGATGCAACGGGAGAGCTCATTAAAATGTGTGGCGGTGCGCCGTTAGTGATTAAATTGTTAGAAGGAACTCAAGGCGTCGGCGTTGTTCTAGCAGAAACTGCCAATGCTGCGGAATCTGTGATTGAAGCATTTAAAGGCCTTAATGCGAACATCCTTGTACAGGAATTCATCAAAGAAGCGGAGGGCGCCGATATCCGCTGCATCGTGGTCGGCGGCAAGGTCGTCGCATCAATGAAACGGCAGGGAGCTCCGGGAGAGTTCCGCTCGAACCTTCATCGCGGCGGCTCCTCGCAAAAAGTCAAAATTTCCTCGGACGAGCGCGCAGTCGCCATCAGTGCCGCCAAAGCCATGGGGCTCAACGTCGCCGGGGTGGACCTACTGCGTTCCAATCACGGCCCCGTGGTCATGGAGGTAAACTCCTCACCGGGGCTTGAAGGCATCGAGCAATCCTCGAAAAAGGACGTGGCGGGCATGATCATTGAATTCATCGAACGCACCGCCGTGAAACCGTCCAAGCCGACGGATAAGTGATCACCCGTTAGATCTGAGGCGACCGAGCACTTCCTCGTAGGCTTCCATCACACCGCCCAGATCGCGGCGGAAACGGTCTTTGTCCATTTTCTCTCCGGTTTTCAAATCCCACAAGCGGCAACCATCGGGACTGATCTCGTCAGCAAGCACGATCACTGATGGATCGGAAATGAGACGGCCGAATTCCAATTTGAAATCCACCAGCTTGAGTCCGCATTTGGCGAAAAACTCGGTGAGAATCTTGTTAACCTTCAAAGCAGATGTCCGCAAATGGGCGAGATCCTCAGGCGTTGCGAGGCCCATTTCACGGATGTAGTCGTCATTGATTAGCGGATCGCCCAGCTCATCGCTCTTGTAGGAAAACTCGATGACCGGTTGGGAAAACATGCGGCCTTCCTCAATGCCGGTGCGTTTGCAATAGCTGCCAGCAGAAACATTGCGGATGATCACCTCGACCATCAAAATGGTGACTTTTTTCACCTCGACGTTGGTCGCGTCTATCTGCCGGACGAAATGCGTCGGGACTCCTTCTTTTTCGAGAAACCCGTAGATGAGCGTGCTAATCTCGTTGTTCAGATGGCCTTTGTTTTCAAAGCTGGCCTTTTTCTCGCCATTAAAAGCGGTGGCGTCATTCTTAAACTCCATGCGGAGCGTGTTCGGGTTTTCAGTGGTCCAAAGACGCTTGGCCTTGCCTTCATAAAGCGGTGTCATTTGAAATTGGTAAAACCCAGCCCGGCTGTGGTCAAGGCCGCTGAAACCCAAGCGCGAAATCATTTTCAAACAGAGACCATCCTATCAATGCGCGGACCCACTAAATTTCACACCCGCCTTGCCATGGCCGATGGGAACCGTATGGTCGCGCCGGAATTGTCATGACTCCGTTCTTAAGGAAAATTCTCGGTATGAATTGGGTGCTCGTGCTAGTGATGTACGGGCTGCTGATTTTTGGCGTTTTTATGATCGAAAGCGCGGCGAGGCATTTGACAATTTCCAAGGAATTGCTAGATCACTACGGCACGGTGGGAGGCTATTACGCGCATTCCCAGAAGATTTGGATTTTGCTCGGCAGTGCCGTTTACTTCATCGTCTCATTGAGTGATTATCGGTGGATTCGCTGGTTAGGGATTCCCTACTACATCTCCAGCTTGGCCCTGATGGTCTTGGCGATGGTGCAAAACGACTCGGTTTACAGACTTAAATTCGGCACCTTCAGTTTTCAACCAGCCCAGCTTGGAGTTTCCTCGGGGATATTGCTGATTGCCTGGTTGATGCAAGATTTACCAAAACTGCATCGGTGGTTTGCACTGCCTTTTGTTAGGATTGGAATCATTGGGACACTCGCGGCGATTCCCTTTCTGTTTGTGATGAAAATGGGGGATATGGGATCAGCCCTCGTCTGGATTCCAGTTTCTATCGTTGCTTTGCTGATCGGAGGAATCCCTTTCCGCTATCTATCATTCATGGCGCTCGTTGGAGCGGGATGCATTCCGCTGCTCTACTTTGTGGTGCTTCCCCTCGTTTCCAAGCGCGGACCTGAGCGAATCGATATTTGGCTGCGTATGATGCAAAACAAAGAGGTGGACATCGCGGGAGCCGCCTACGCGCCGCACAATGTCTCCATGGCGGTTGGCAAAGCGGGGTGGAAAGGTGTGGGCTGGAATGCAACGGCTGAGCAGGGTTCCCTGCACGACAAAGGCTTCATCCCACGGGACACCGCACACAACGACTACATCTTCGCCGTGATCGCGGAGGAACTTGGTTTCCGAGGGAGTTTACTCCTGCTCACGACATTTGCACTTTTACTGATTCAAGCGCTGTTCATCGGATTTTACAGCAGAGATGTGTCCGGGCGTTTACTAGTATGCCTAATTGTCGCGGTGTTTTTCGCGCATGTTTTTGAAAACATTGGAATGTGCGTCCTCATCATGCCCATCACGGGGATTCCGCTACCCCTGATCAGTTACTCAGGAACGTTTGTGGTCATTTGTATGTTTATGTTAGGACTGGTGCAGAGCGTGTGGATTCACCGGAACGCGATGCCCACGCTCAAAACGAAGCCCACGGAGGCCTGATTTCAAATCCCGCTCAATGCTTCGTCGATTACTTCCAGCATGAAATTAGCATCTGCTAGAGTAATGCACATCGGCGGCTTGATGCGGAGTGAGTTGCCAAAAAGGCCGCCCTTGCCGATGAGCAGGCCGAGGTCTTTGCAACGTTCGAAAACTTCGGCGCAGGCCTCTTTGGCGGGCTCTTTGGTGGTGCGGTCTTTCACAAGTTCCACGCCGAGCATCAGGCCCAGCCCGCGGACTTGTCCAATGATCAAATGTTTTTCTGCGAGTTTTTCAAATCCGCGCGTTAGGTGTGCACCGATCCTGAGAGAGTTTTCCTGAAGCCCTTCCTTTTCGATCACACGCAGCACCGCGCGCCCTTGTGCCATTGACACCGGATTTCCGCCAAAGGTGTTGAAATGAATTCTGCTCGCTAAGGATTGTGCGATTTCGGGTGTAGTGATCACCGCCGCGAGCGGGCAGCCGTTGCCGATTCCTTTAGCCATCGTGACGATATCCGGCATGACGCCCTGCGTTTCAAATCCCCAGAAATGAGTGCCCGTCCGGCCAAAACCCGCCTGCACTTCATCCGCGATGCACAAGCCACCGGCGGCACGCGCGTGCTCGTAAGCATGCTCCAAATACCCTTCAGGAAACACCACCGAGCCGCCAACTCCTTGGATCGACTCGGCGATGAACGCGGCGATTTTCCCGGAAGTGCCGAACTGAATGATTTCCTGAATGTCGGCCGCGTATTTTTTCCCGGCCTCCGGATCATCCATACCGAATGGTCCGCGATAAGGATCGGGCATACGCGCGTGTTGCACGCCGAACGAGTGAGGCACATTGAACTTCCAAGTATGATGCGAGGTGAGCGCCATCGTCCCCGGACTACCGCCATGATAGGCGTTGCGCAGCGCAATGAGATCGTAGTTTCCGGTGTAGGCGCGGGCCATTAGAACGGCGAGGTCGTTCGCCTCGGAGCCAGAGTTCACAAAATAACAGACCTTAAGATTGCCGGGCATCTTCGCAGCGAGTTCCTTCGCATAAAGCGCGATCTGTGGATTCAGATAGATCGTGGTGGTATGATTGATCGTCTCGTTCTGAAGCGTCGCGGCGGCGAGGACCTCGGGGTGGCAGTGACCCACACTGACCGTGACGATTCCGCCAAAACCATCGAGATAGCGCCTGCCAGTTTCATCATAAAGGTATTGGCCCTTACCCTCGACGATGGTGATAGGCTTCTTATAGTAATGAAATATCGCGGGGTTTACGAATTCCTTACGCAGTGCAAGAATTTCCTCCGGTGATGGGCCGTCGTAGGGTTTCGGAGTGTAATCGTAGGGAGGAAGTGTGGCCATGATTTTAATATGTTAGCGCTGAATGGGAACGGGTGAAATTTTTCTAAATAGAAGATAGAGCACGAAAGCCACGCCGAGACCGACGAACCACGCTTGCTCATAGAGCGATTTGAAAATGGGTGGGACATGACCCAGCACGCCGATCTGTGAGAGGAAGCCGGGAAGATTCGGCAGCACGGCCAAACCGAATGCCACGAGCGCAGCAATGCTAAAGCCATTCGTGTAGCGATAAATCCCATCGACCCGATAGAGTTCCGTGACATCCAGATACTTATTCCGCAGCACGAAATAATCGGCGATCATGATCCCAGCGATCGGCCCCAATAAGGCGCTGTATCCGACTAGCCAAGTGAAGATGTAGCCGCTCGGGTCGGCCACTAGTTTCCACGGCATCAGCAAAACGCCGATGATTCCTGTGATGAAACCGCCAGTGCGAAAGGAGATTTTTTTGGGCGCGAGATTTGCAAAATCATTCGCCGGACTGACGACATTGGCCGCGATGTTAGTGGCCAATGTCGCAATGCACAAAGCGAGCATCGCGATTACTAAAACTAACGGATTTTTAAAACGCGTCAGCACATCGACCGGGTCCCAGATCGTCTTACCAAAGATCACCGCAGTGGCGGAGGTCACTGCCACGCCGATGAATGAGTAGAGCGCCATCGTCGGCGGCAGGCCGAGTGCTTGGCCTAACATTTGATCTTTTTGAGAACGGGCATAACGCGAGAAATCCGGAATGTTTAGCGAGAGCGTGGCCCAGAATCCCACCATGCCAGTGAGCGCGGGCAGGAAAAATGACATGAACTGCCCGGCTTTAGGCTGTCCAGGCTCGAAGGCGGAAGGTTTCGCCAGCATCGGGCCGAATCCGCCGGCCGCCGAGTAGGCCCAGTAAAGTAACAGCAATCCGAGGACGAGCAGCAGTGGCGCCTTGATAGAAAGTAGCACGCGAATCGTGTGAATTCCGCGATGGATCACCCACATATTAATACTCCAAAAAAACAAGAAGCAAACGAGCTGCGAGAGGGAAATTCCCAAGCCTAGCAGCGGACTGCCCCCAGCGAATGACGGGATGAAAACTGATAGAATTTTATGAATCGCCTCGCCACCGATCCATGCCTGAATGCCGAACCACCCGCAGGCGACGAGCGCACGCAGCAGCGCGGGAACATTCGCCCCGAGCGTGCCGAACGCCGCTCGGCAATAGACGGGAAATGGAATGCCATACTTGGTGCCGGCATGCGCGTTGAGAATCATCGGGATTAACACGACCAGATTTCCGAGAAAAATGGTGAGCACCGCTTGCCACCAGTTCATGCCCTTTTCAATGAGCGAGGAGGCGAGCATGTAAGTCGGGATGCACGCCGCCATCGAGATCCACAGCGACGCGTAGTTCCAACAGGACCACGTCCGCTTGTCCGTAGGAATCGCTGCTAGATCCTCGTTAGATAAGCTGTCATCGGAAATTCGTGTCGAGTCCATGGCTTATGAAATCCGTGGTTTGCGTGCCAGAAAGTTACCCCATCCCGGCTCGCCGACCCATACGCCGTCGCGCACCATGATTTTTCCGCGAACGGTTACCAGTTCCGCACGGCCAATGACGTCGCGGCCTTCGAAGGCAGAGTAGTCGGTGGCCATGGAATGAGTCGTGACGGAAATTTGCCCTTTCCACTCCGGATCCCAAATCACCAAATCCGCATCGCTACCCACGGCGATGGTGCCTTTGCGCGGATAGAGCCCAAAAATCTCAGCAGCGCGGGTGCTAGCACAGCGGACCAGCGTCTGCAAGTCGATGCGGCCGCGGCAGACGCCTTCGGTGTAAAGTAGTTTCACCCGCTCCTCCACGCTGGGAATACCGTTAGGAATGAGCGTGAAGTTTCCTGCTTTCCCCGTCGGTTGGAGGCTGGCATCCACGCATTTGTTAGGATCGGGATGCCCCATGTGTTTTTGGGTCGCAAAGTCAAATGGCGCATGGTCGGTTCCCACGGTATCCACCGTGCCATTCGCCAAACATTTCCAGAGGAAATCCTGATGTTCCTTGGCGCGGATCGGCGGGCTCATCACATACTTTGCGCCCTCGAAATCTGGGCGCTCGGCATCGCTGCTATCCATCGTGAGATACGGCGCAACCGTTTCGATCCAGGCTTTCACTCCCCGTTTTTTTGCCTCAGTGATCGCCTCCACTGCGGGTATGCAACTGGTGTGAACGACGTAAACTTCTGCTCCCGTCATTTCCGCGAAGGTCATCAAGTGATGGCAGCCTTCCGCTTCAACCGTGATCGGGCGAGAAGGCTCGTGCCACTCAGGGCCGGTCTTGCCCTCGGCAATGAGTTTCTTCTGCATCGCCGAAACCAAGTCCGCATTCTCACAATGCGCGGTGACTACCACACCGAGTTCCTTGGCGAGTGATAGAGTCTGATAGAGCTCCGTATCCTCAATGCCAAACGCTCCTTTGTAAGCGAGAAAAACCTTAAACGATGAAATTCCTTCCTCCGCGACGATGGCCCGCAATGCATCGGCGGTTCCTTCATCGAATCGCGTCACTCCCATGTGGAAAGTATAGTCGCACGAGGAAATTCCTGCCGCCTTACTTTTCCAAAGTTGGATCGCCTCGCATGGATCTTCGCTGCGTGATGGACAGCACATTTCCATCAAAGTCGTCGTCCCGCCCATGAGCGCGGCCTTGCTGCCCGTCGCGTAATCGTCTTTGGAGAACGTGCCCATGAACGGCAGATAGATATGCACGTGAGGATCGATGAAACCGGGAAATACCAATTTGCCAGTTGCATCAATAATCTCGGCATCGGTCGGCAATGTTAAATCAGGACCGATTTCCACGATCAAGCCATCACGGCAAAGCACATCTCCGACAAACTGCGCATCGGCAGTGACGATGGTTCCGTTTTGAATTAACAGGGTCATACCAATCAGGAATTTAAGAGTTTTTTTACCGCAGATGAAGATCGAAGATGAGATGTCTTTTCTGTTTTATAAAGCTGCGACCATCGATATTTTCTTCAAGCTTCACTTCGCCCAGATTTCCCCATCACCAAATCCGAACCAGCGCGTGGTGGTGGTTTTCCGCTGGGTGTAAAATTCAACACCCTCCTTGCCTTGGATGTGCAGGTCGCCGAAAAAGGAATCGTTCCAACCACTGAACGGAAAATAAGCGAGCGGCGCAGGAACGCCGACGTTGATGCCTACCATCCCGGCACTCACTCGCCGGCGGAATTCGCGAGCCGCCTTGCCGGAGTTGGTGAAAATCGCCGCACCATTGCCGAATGCCTGGCGATTTGCGGAGTCGATCGCGTCGTCGAGGGTCTTCGCCCGCATCACGGCGAGCACCGGGCCGAAAACTTCAGTTTCCATCAGCGGGTTAGATTCTTCAACGTGATCAATCAGCGTGGGGCCGAGGAAAAATCCTTCAGGCGCTTCGTCCACTTGAGTGGAACGTCCATCTGCTAGAATTTTCGCACCACCGCGTTCCCCGGCGTCGATGAGGCCCGAGACACGGTTCTTGTGTTCTGCCGAAATCACCGCGCCCATGTCCGGCTGCGATTCCCTAACATCGGTTGGCCCGACTTTCATGGCTTTCACTAAATCTGCTAGAGCCGGCAGCAAGCGTTTACCCGCATCGCCCACGGCCACCGCTGTTGATCCGGCCATACAGCGTTCTCCGGCGCAGCCGAAAGCTCCGTCTTTCACGGCTTCCACCGTGCGGTCCACGTCGGCATCGGGCATGAGAACAATAAAATTTTTCGCCCCACCGGCAGCTTGCACGCGCTTTCCATGGAGGGTTCCCTTGCGGTGGATTTCTCGCGCAACTGGCGTGGATCCCACGAAGCTAATCGCCTTCACATCTGGATGCTCGAGGATGGCATCGACGCATTCGCGACCGCCATGCACGATATTCATCACGCCCGGTGGCATTCCGGCTTTTTCTAGCAGCGCGACGATCCGCTGCATAGTGAGCGGCACTTTTTCGCTCGGCTTGAGGAGAAATGTGTTACCGCAGGCGATCGCGATCGGCCACATCCACATCGGCACGAGTGCGGGAAAATTGAAAGGGCAGATCCCGGCAACCACGCCTAACGGATGCCGATCCGTGTGGCAATCAATACCGCGTGCAATGTTTTCCAAGCTCTCTCCCATCAGCAAGCTGGGAATGCCGCACGCGTATTCCACCACCTCGATGCCACGCCGGAGATCGCCGCGAGATTCGGATAGAGTTTTCCCGTGTTCCGTAGCAATGCCGAGGCAGAGTTCCTCAAAAGCATCCTCTAGCAGGATCTTCGCCCGAAAAAGCACCTGCGCCCGCTCATTTGGCGGCGTATCGCGCCAAGAGGGAAACGCCGCATTCGCTGAGGCAACCGCCGCAGCTACCTCCACCGCGCCGCACATCGGGACGGTGGCGATGACTTTTCCGCGCGAGGGATTAAAAACGGGGCTGCCGGCTTTTCCGGCGATTTCTACCCATTTTCCAGAGATATAGAGCGGGCAGACTGGATTTTCGGAGGCATTCATGATCTTAACAATGTGAGATTTATACGATTAAGTTCATACCAGCGTATTCCATGCCACCCCGGCAAGTCCTTAACTTTTAAATTCAAGCTATCCGATGATGCCCCACCGTAACTCACTCTAGCACCTTGATCTTTAGATTGCGATAATACACCGGGGCCATGGCCTTGCCGTGCAATCCTTGAAGGCCGAGCGGACCCTTGCGGGCATAATCCTTGAGTGCGATGTTAAATTTGTTAGGTGTGCCGTCTGGGTTTTTGTGCGCTTCTGGCCAATCATTGAGATCCGAGTGGATGACTTCCTCACCATTGAAAATCACTATCACCAGGCTGTCCTTGCAGGTGATAGTGAAATGGTTCCATTCGCCGATCGGTTTGGCCATACTCTTGCTCGGTTTACACGCATCATAAATCGCTCCAACCATGCCATGGCCCGAACCATCGGTGGAGTCATGGACTTGGATTTCGAGCGCGGCCAAAACGTCTTTTGGATTGCTGGAGCGAAGGAAAACGCCGCTGTTAGCATCTTTTTCCACCTTGAATTCGAGGTCGAGAATGAAGTTTGAGTATGCACCTGCGGTCCACAGGGTTTCATGATCTTTGGCGACGAGCACTCCCCCGTCGAAGCTCCACTTGCCCGCATCCGCTGAGTTCTTTAAGTCGTTTGCGAAAAGGTCCTTCCAGCCTTTCGTATCCAGATGCTCTGCGGCAAGAATGGGGTGTGAAAAGGCAACAAGTGCGGTAAGCGTGAGGAATCGGGCCATAGTTTCCATGTGCGGCAATCTTGGCAAACTTTCATTGAATCGCAAGTCGGAGAATGAAAGCGAAGAATTTCCGTTAGATTATTTCGTGCCAATCCGCGCGGATTAATCCATTAGGGGGGCCGAGCTGCTTCCATGGGGCACGAACCCTACGGTCTGCCGCGTTTCTCGCGGGTGTGGCAATGATGGACCATTGACATTTGACGAATCTTGATTGGCACCCCATCCTCCATCCCGATGTCTGACATGAAGCATGTGCTCTTCGTTTGCACCGGAAATACCTGCCGCAGCCCGATGGCCGAAGGGCTGTTTCGGAAGGCGGTGATGGATCGCGCCGACTATGAAGTGAGCTCCGCCGGAGTGGCCGCATCCAAGGGCACCCCGCCCAGCGGAGAGACAACCGCAGTTCTTAAAAAATTTGGAACCGTGCTAGAGGACTTCCACAGCAGGCCGATATCGGACGCGATTCTATCAGAAGCAACGCACGTTTTCGCGATGACGCAGGGGCACCTGCAAGCGTTGGAATCGCGTTTTCCCCAGCACGCAGATAAATTTTACCTCACCTGCGAATTCGCAGATGTTCCCAGAAAGGGCACCGGACTGGATGTGCCTGATCCCATAGGCATGGGCCGAGCCGCCTACGAAGAAGTGGCGGCTGTGCTTGAAAACGCAATTCCCACGATCATCGCTTATATCGATCAAACTTCAGGAAAAGGCCCGGTTTGAAATCCAAGTAACAGGTTTCAGATCATCCCGAGCTTCATTTTTCCTTCCTCAGAGATCATTTCCTGATTCCAAGCGGGGTCCCAAACGAGCTCGACCCGTGCATCGTCGATGCCGTCGATGGTCATGATCTTGGCTTGCGCATCGGCGGCGATGACTGGGCCCATACCACAACCCGGCGCGGTCAATGTCATCTTTACTGCAACGATTTTTTTCCCTTCGGATTCTTCGATGATGCAGTCGTAAACGAGTCCAAGATTCACGATATCCACGGGAATTTCCGGGTCATAAACGCCTTTGAGCTGACTCCAGACCTGCTCTTCGAGGGGCGCATCCTTGAGTCGCACGACTTCAGCTTGTTTCTTTTGCTCCTCCTCGGGATTCACACCGAGCGCATCGGCATCTTGAGAAGAAATCCGTGCGAGGCCCTGCGAAGTAGCCACGGTATAAGTTCCGCCTAAGCGTTGAGTGATGAAAACGGCGGTGCCGGTGGGGAGCAAGAGCGTGTCTCCGCTGGGAATCTGAATCGCTGAGACTTCGCGGGTGAGCTTGATTTCTTCGTGCATGCGCGGAGTTAAAACTAGCTCCTTGCTTACGGCAAGGGGTGAGTTTTTTTGGACAAAATGAAAATGTGTGGGCCAAATCTCGACAAATGACGGATCATTCGTCGCATGGCTTTTGCAACACTTTAGGATTTCCATGTCCATTCACCAGCCCATGATCGAACCCGAGTTCTCGCTCAACCGCAATTTCCCCGCTGGAGTGGGAGAGGACCGGACGGGCGATGCAGTGGCTTTGATCGAGCGCATGGCAAAGGGTGAAGGCGACGCCCTCACGGAACTTTATGAAATGTGGAGCCCTGTACTGTTAGGTGCTTCGTTCCGCATGCTTGGGGATCGGCATGAGGCAGAGGAAGCGGTGCAGGATTCCTTCGTCCGGATTTGGCATCGGGCGGTGGATTACGATCCACTGCAATCCGCGCCTTTTGCGTGGGCCTTTGCAGTGATGCGCGGCTATTGCATCGACCGGCTGCGTTACCGCCACCGCGCCAAGCGAGATTCCTCGCGGGTAGTTCCGATCCATCTGCACGCACCCACCGAAAAAAGCGAGGACCCACGGGTGATGGCCTTGGACGATTGGCGGCGGGTGCGCGCTGCGTTAGATACCCTCGGCACAGACGAGCGCAAATGCCTCGAACTCGCAGTCTTCTTAGAATACACGCATTCGGAAATTTCCGATCATCTCGCAACGCCACTGGGCACGGTGAAAAACCGCTTACGTCGCGCCTTGGAAAAGGTGCGCAACCACCTATCACGTCATGAACTCTGACCCTCACGAAAACGCCGCTTGGCGGACATTTGGAATGCTCGATGCCGACGAAGCCGCCGGCTTTGACGAGGCAATGCGCGATGACCCGGAACTGCGCATTGCCTATCGCGATATGAATGCCCTAGGTGCCGCCATCGCCGCGGCCACCGTCACTCCTATCACTCCACGGGCCGGTCAACTCGAACGCTTACAATTTCGCTTAGGGCTTCATGTTTCGAGGCATCCTAACTGGCTTGGCATCACTGGGTGGGCCGCTGCTGCCGCGCTCACCGTCGTTCTAGTGTTAGACCACAGACCCACTCACCGCAACGAAAGCGCCGCATACACCTCCTCCGCTCCGATCCGCAAATCACCCATACAAATAAGAGGGAATGATCCAGTAAACCAAATTTCTAACAATAAAAGAAATGACTCTATCAAAGAGCCTGATGCAAGTGACTCAGAGCCGAATGCCGGATTGATTACCACCCAGCAAAGCCAGATTACGACCATCGCCAAAGCAGAAACTCAGCGCTTGAACGAGGAAATCGAAACCCTGCATGGAAAGTTAGATGAGGCGCAAAAACTCGATCAAAAACGTTTTGAAACGATCCCTGGCATGGCATGGCCCATCATCATGACAATGAGCCCGCCGGGCAGGACTGCATCCCTGAATACGTTAGCTGAAAACTCCCCTCCTCTCACCAGCATCATCGGCGATGCCCTCGCGGGAGCAGCAGCCATCCCCGCCGCCGATCCGGTGAGCCGCGTGGGTGATGGCACCGCAGTGCAGGGCGTCCCATCTGCCATTCCGATTTACGATGCCGCGCGACACACAGGAACTTTAGTCGTCTCGAATCTCCCTCCAACGAATCCCGATGAACGCTATAATCTGTGGGTGAAGACGGAAAATGGGGGGAATCCCACGTTGGTGGGACAACTCCCCGCAAGTAACACCGCAGGTTCCGAGCCGTATGATTTCAGTCTCGGAACATCCACCATCATCCCTACAGGCTTTATTCTAACAAAGGATCCGATTGATAAACCGATCAATCCAACATCAGCGAATACAATTTTGTTAGGCCCTCATTGAGCCGCCTCACCAAGTGGTGCTGACAGAGAAATGGAGCATGGGATCTCCAGTCTCGTCACTGGGAATAACGATGGGAATCGCGAGATCCACTCTCGCCGCAAAATGATCTTCGTAGTGCCAGCGGATACCAGCACCCGTTGACGCGAGCTGGCCAACATCCCCATCCTGATCCCGGTGAAGCAACGCGCCATCCACAAAAGTAATTGCCTGGAAATCCCCGGCTTTCCGTGTGTGAAAACTCTGTGACTGAAGTTCAATGGTGCCGACAATTCCTTTCGATGCATAGCCGACGGTTTCATCAAATCCACGCACGCGGGAGAAACCACCGGCTGAAATTTGATCGGAGGATAGCAAGGTGGAATCCGCCCACTGGCCTTGGCAACGTCCAAGCAAGGTGGCCACATCGCCGAGTTTTAAGGTGCGCTCTAGCTCGATTCTAGCAATCCATGACTCGGCACCATCCGCGCCCAGAGCGATAAAGTCACTGTCATTCGACCCCAGAATTCCGTGCCCCGGACTGTAGATCAGCGAAGCATCTAACTTCGTCGATCCCAGACGATCGATGCGGCGTCCTTTCCAGCCCGTTTCTATCTGGAAAAAGCGTACCGTGTCACGGGAGCCATCGGAGAAAAGGTAATCGTTGTCGCGGAATTCCACCCCCATGCGCCATTCCTGAGTGATCGACTTCCAACGCGGAAGCGGCACCCGGTAGCCTAGCGCAACGCGCGAGAATTTCCCGCTTTGATCGATGGGTCCATTGCTCGCCGAATCCGACTCCGTGTAGCCTAACGAAATATCGAGCAGATGACGTATCGGCAGTGGGATCTCATAAATTCCGCTAATGCCGCGAAGGCTTTTTGAGTCCAGCGATGAGGTGTATTGCGCGGTGACACGGTGATCGAGCGAGAAGACATCGCCATACTGAAAACCAAGAAACGCGCGTTCATCACCGAGGTCTTTGCTCAGTTGGTTGTCAATTCCGGCATACGCACGCCACGTTTTCTCTGCACGCATCCGCATTGTTAGATTGAGAGCGTCGGGCGCCGCTCCATCGGCATACGAAATTGAGGCGCGCCGCAATGGGTTCTGATTGATCCACTCGATGTCCTCCATCACCACGTCCCCAGAAATTTCCTTTCCCGGCAGCGTGCGGAATGCATCTGCGGAAAACTTCATCCCGAACGAGGGCTTTCCCGCCATCAAAATTGCGCCCGCGCGAGCAGGACACACCATCACCGCAATGACACCCGAGGTAATTTCCTGAGGGGGAAACGAGACTTTGACAAACGACCGTCCCGCCAAACGAAACGCGGTTTCCAGCTCCGAGTTGAGCTTGTCTAACGAACGCAGAGAAACCGGCTGGCCGATGCTCCTGTCTGCAATTTTTCGCAATGCCAACGCATCTTCATCCGAAAATCCTTCCAACAGAACGCCCGGTTTCTTTTGTTTTTGGATATCTAACGAAGATTCCACGGTTGTCCCGATGGCCAGACCGATCAGCGATGGAACCAGTATCTGGTCCTTTCCGGCTTTCACGCCCCCCGAGTCATCGCGGGTGGGGCGATCAGGAGCGCGATGCTCGGTGGGGGCAATCGGACGAGTTGCGTCTTCGGCTCCAAAGCCGAAAACCGATACAGGAAGAAGCCCACACAAGGATGCGAAAACGGTTTGTGATTTCATGAGAAAACGGCAAAAATAAAGGCCGCCAGAATCATCCGGCGGCCTTTGTGAATGAACTCATGTTTTGAAAATCAGCGGAGGAAAACGTGACCTTTTTTGATCACTGCAACCGGGTCCTTCTTCTCACTTTTGACTTGGGGAACCACCGCGTTGCCCTTGGCCTCGATGGCAGCGCCTTTGTCATCTTGACCGAGTTCGCGGGAGAGAGCGCTCGGAGTTTCTCCCTTGTTCATGACCACAGGGGCAGGACCACCGGCCATGTTGTAAAAAATTACATCAGGATTGTCACCGCCACCGCGCTTGATCCAATCGAGCGGCACTTCCCCGCCGTCTTTGACGGGGCCATCGTCAACCGTGACGACATCTTCCGGATTCCCTTTAGTGGAACCATCAACTTCGACCGAGGTGTCTTTGTCACCCTTGTCTGCTTTTGAATCCGTAGGTGTCTCAACCACCACTGGAACATCAACAATCACAGGACTAATGACCACGTCAGGAGTGATAGGTGCAGCATCTTCAGCGAAAACAAGAGGACTTGCCACCAAGGCGGTGACAGCAACGAGAGCGGTTAATTTCGATTGAATTTTCATGAATTTCGTTTGGGGAGTTTGGTTTTGTTTTGCAGCAAGTGACAATTGTAATCCGCTCGCACGTGGAAATTGGATCATCTTTTTTTCGCGATTTTTTGAACTCGGTGAAATTTTCCGTCGCGCTCGCTCCATGTGGCCAATCATTCACGAAGACTGCGCCAACAACAAAAACGGCGCGGGGCGGCGAGTCGCGATCGCTGCGTATTTGGCCACACGCCAGCCCTTGGCAACTTGTGATGCCATCCAAGTTTCCACCGCTCCGGCCTCAACTGCGCCAGACGGATGGCCCGGATAACAAACGGCTGATAGAGCACCGCCCCATTTCAAGAGCCGGGCCGCGGCTTCCAGTGCAGCGAGAGTGGTGGCGGATTGGGTCGTCAGCGCATGATCGTCTCCCGGCAAGTAACCCAAATTAAACATGACGGCGGCGACGGAATTCTGCGCCGCATGAGATTCCATGGATTCGTGGGAGACTTGGAAAAACTCAACGCGACCGGCGAATCCGCGTTGTTCGACTTTCGCCCGTGCGGAGGCGATGGCAGCGGCTTGAACGTCGAATGCCAGGACGCGTCCGCTAGGTCCCACGCAGTCTGCTAGAAAAAGCGTGTCATGACCATTTCCCGCCGTGGCATCGATCACCCAATCACCATCGCGGAGAATCTCACGCAGAATCTGCTGGGCTAAAGCCGTAGGACGTGGCGGAAACATGGGATCGAGATCAGTGGGTTTCATAATGCTCAATCGTGGTTCAGGAAGACCCGCAAGTCCACCTCCGGCTCAGGCACCGTGCCATCGACTAACCACCTAACAAGTCGCTTGGCCATGCCCGGCGCGTAGAGCGAGCCTTTCGATCCCAGCGCGTTGCACATCCAGCCACCTTGCTCCAGAGGACCGATCAAGGGCTGGCTGCGGCGCAGGATTGGCCGGATGCCGGCGTCGTGAGCGATGATTTGAAAATTATCGCCACCGAGTTTGCGTGCGATCGCTTCCACTCGGTCGCGGCCTTTTTGCGTCGGAATTTCATCCAGCTCGTTCCATTCATAAGTGGAGCCCACTTTAAAATGCCCGCCGCCTAACGGAACGAGCCAGCCCCCCGCACCGATGCGGATTTGCGTTTCATCCCAGCCCGTGGCGTGCAGCGTGAGAATCTCGCCTTTCGCACACCGATGCCGGCCGAACTTGTTAGCCATCAACCCGGCCGCGCCATCACACCAGATCATGTTAGGTGCGTTGGTAGAAACATCACCCGTTTCATAACAGCCCTGCGCTTGGAAAAACTCCCTCGAGCCATCCATGAATGCGCGCGTGTCAAGCCGTCCGCCACCGCAGACTTTCACCGCGCCCACCCAGCCCGCAGGTGCGCTCACCTCCCTTGCCACCCAAGGCGCGACCATAGGATCGGCGATTTTTGATAGAATCTTCCCCCACTCCTTCTCCGATTCCGCAAGCCGCAACACCGGAAAGCCATGCCAGATTCTACGCTCTATCAGAGGTTCGATTTCTGCATAAAAAGCCAGCGCTTGCGGCAGAAAATCCGCGATGTGCCAGCTCGGTTCAAAGTTTTTCCCAGTGATAGGATTGATCATCCCCGCAGCCACCCGCGAGCTTCCGCCGCTGCCACGATCTACTAACAAAAATGGCACCCCCCGTTTCCAAAGCTCCCATGCGAGACAAGACCCGGCGAGACCTTGTCCGACGATGATCCACTTGTTTTCTAAATCTTTCATCGGCTCATCACGCCAGGGTTTCCACACACTTTCATCCTGCAAACTCTGCCTCCCCGCCTTCCCGCAGGGAAGAGCGAACTCGTGCAGCGGCGCGATCGTCAGCGTTGGAAATGACCATGATGTCCGAGGCGACCTTGCTTTTGAGATGCTTTACGATGACGTATTCTTGGGTGTTTTGCTGAAGATGAAACGGACACCTACCCAACATACTGCGGGGGACGCCGGGAAAAATCGTCCACTAACTTCCTCCGCTGGGTGATCACCCGCAGCGAAGCGGGTCCGTGAGTGAGCCCGTCGCAGCCACTATGGGTAGTGGACGGACTTGGCCGAAAACGGTGTGTTATCACAGTTTGTCTGGGAAACTGCAATGTCGGAGCTCAATGGCTGGCCTACGTCTCCACTCTCCCATGCTACACCCGGAACATTACTGCTCCCAGCGTAGGGTTCGTGGCCAAAGCTACTGGTTAGGTTTTCTCTGTAAGACTCTGGCGGTTTGTAAATTCTAAAGAATAGTTTCTAACGGAATTCAGTTTCATTGACTGAGGCGGCCCCGAAAATCCGTAAGTACATGCGCGACAGGGATTATTACGAATGCTTCAGCAAAAGTGCTTGTCCGAGGGAATAGTGTTTTTGACTGCTCAACTATATACACGTTTGGAGCGGCAACCCGCTCTGGTCCTGTCATTAGTACAGCCGGAGGTATTGTTAGCACTAGCCCTTTTGCGAACTTCTCCGATTAAGTTAGCGTTTGAGAGAAATATCGGAAGGAGTGCCTTTTAAAAATGCAAACCTCCGTAAAGATCGTGCGACTGCTACGGGAATGTGCGTGCCCACAAGTTCCAGTTACACTTTCTTCTACGTATTACTTTCATTTCAATTCCTATCCTGGCATAGCCAAGCCTGAAAAATCTTTTCACTTACGGGCCTAGCAAGAATACGATTTATTCGCAGGTAGATTGTTCATAAAATTCGTGAGTCCTGACCACATCGTTCGCTAACAAGAAATCCTCGAATATGGATCGGTATGGAAAACTCTCATCCGGTTAGGGTTCATAGCTTTCTCTGGCGGCGTGGAGAAGTGATATCCGGGTCGTGGGAGAACAGAAAACCCAATACTTGGCCGCAATGCAGAAACTAACGGGTATCCACCGGAGGTAAGGAATAAATTAAGGACCCCTACACTAGAATAATATAGGGAAGAGCGATCATGGATCGTGCCCTTACTTCCCCTCAACCCTCAACTCCCCGACCTTGGTGCCTTCACGCGCCTGATCGGAGAGCGGAATGAATGTCCGCGCTCCGTGAAGGGAAAAACACCGCACGGCTCAGATCGCTGCTCACTTTGGCATCAGCTCACTGTTAGGATCGACCCATGCTGCGTCGTAGGCTTTGGCATAACTGAACAACTGCTTATGCAGGTAAGGCACGAATTTCGCGCGGTCCTCTTTGGGAAGTTTCGTAACGATTAAATCGTTGAGCGCGCGCATCATTTTCTGCATCAGGTGTAGGGTGAGCTGGCGTCCCTTGCGGGCTTTTTGCACCTGCTTGTGGTTCAATTGCTCAGTCGAAACTTCCACCAATTCATGATTGGCCAAATTCCAGCGGATCATCAAGCCATCGAGTGGCTGAAGTCCGTGATCGCGTGTCAGTTCATCCATGCCCACGGTCTAGCGCAGGAACGGCTTACGACTAAGCACAAAATAAAGCAAAAATCGGCCATGGGTTGCTGCTTAGAGGAATCGTGCTCGCGGGCACTGGACGAATCTTAGAGACGAGAGGAATCGCGCGGTCCGTCAGATTAGCGGAAGGCTCAGCCTTGCTACCGTGCCGCCTCCATCTGCGGGGTCGAGGGCAATTGATCCGCCGTGGAGCTCGGCAGTTTATCTAACAAGCGTGCGACCTAAGCCGGTGCCTTTACGTTTCGAAGTGTGATGGCGCAGTGAGAAAAAGCGCTCAAAGATCTTTTCCCGCGCGTATTCCGGCACGCCGGGGCCGTGGTCGCGGATCAATAAGGTAACGTTACGCTCGCTCGTTTTTACTTCGTTTTCGATGGTGCCCCCACGCGGGGAAAAATCAATAGCGTTCTCCAACAGATTTGTGACTGCCGCCTGCAGGATGAAGGCATCACCACACATCGGAATGACTGCCGCCGCTATTGCCGGTTCTAACGTAACATCGGCGATTTCCGCTAGAGGACGAGCTTGGTCGATGGCGTGGGCAACGATGGCATGGAAGTCGAGTTCATCGACAATTTCAAGGCTGGCACGGCCTTCTAGGGCATCACGCATCGAGTCCAGTGCATGAGCGAGAGTATTCACCTCGCGGCCTATGCCGATGTTAGGCTTCGCCGGTCGCTCGCCGCGCTCGATGGCACGGGCGTATTCAGTGATTTTCCCGATGGGGTGGAACAGCCAAAGAAATACTGCGCCGATCAGGAATAAAATACCTCCACCAATCAAACCGCAGGCGATGTAAATGATGCGACGTCTCTCACGAACTAACGGCAGCACATCCGCTTGGGGTTTATAGACGGTTAGCACCCCGATGGGTTTTTTCGCATTCCCAATGGGGGCCCCCACGTAGAACACAGAGCTTGTCGAGTCCTCGAGATTGTCACGGGTGCTGCGTGCACCATAACGACCTGCGAGCGTCAGCGATACATCCCGTTTCTCAGAATAATCCTGGCCCTCACGCCTTCCTCTATCAGAATCGAAAATGACCATGCCCTTGGAGTCGGTGAGATAGGCATGGATGCCGATGCCACTTTTTAAGGTGATCAAAAATCCGCGCTTGGATGATGCGGCCGTGGGCACCTTCAAAGGCCTGATGGAGCTGAGCTCACTCGAGGTGATTTTCCTGAACGCCCTTCGTAACTACTTCGGCCAGCAGATTTGCCACATCAACGAGCACCTCCTCGGTCGCTTGGAACGTCTGCGGTTCCACTTCCGAAACGAAATGCCGTCCAAGCTGATAGAAGCCCAGCGTTATAATGAACGCGATGAAAAAGAGGGTGACCCGGGTGAAACGCATGATGATCCGAAATTTTCAAAGCATCACCAGATAGCCTAGACCGCGACGGGTCTGAACCAAGTCCTCTGCCCCCACGCGGACGGCACGAAGCTTAGCTCGGATAGATTTAATGTGGGCATCGATGGTGCGATCGGTCACGGCACCCGGATCCTGCCAGGCATGATCGATCAATTGATCCCTGGTGAAAACGCGGCCCGGCTTTTCCAACAGAACGAGCAGAAGTTTATATGCATGAGCCGTGAGATCGAGTTGCTCTCCATGGCAGTGAATTCGCATCGTTTCCTGCTCGTGATGCAGCGATTTCCCACCGCAAGCGACCTGCTGCTGCGGAGAAACCATATTCTGAGAACGACGGAGAATGGCACGCACCCGGGCGACAATTTCCCGAGAGGAAAACGGCTTGGTCACGTAGTCGTCACCGCCGAGTTCGAGCCCCAGGATGCGGTCCACCTCGCCGTCGAGGGCCGTTAGAAACAGAACTGGCATGGCCAAAGTTTCGCGCACGCGGCGACAGACATAGAGCAACGTGCTGGATAAAAACTACAGCAGCTACTTTTACGCCCTCAACAACCACTCCACCCAGGACGTCGCCCCATACCTCCTGCCAGGCACCGCCAGCGGCGAAGGCATGAGCTCGCCGGGCCGCGAATTCTTCGCCGGAGTCTCGTTCAAATTCTAGCGCGAGTACCCCGAAATTACCCCGCCGGGAGAATCGCATTCGGCCGCTGCCGGGCGGTAGTGTTCGGTTATTCAACGAACCCGTAATACCTCGGGGAGTTGATTTCAAACGACAACACATTATGAAATCACCAAACAAGCTGCCCAACTGCCTCACCCGCGCCACCCGCTCTTTCAACGGCCTTCATTCCAGAAGCAAATTCCTGGCAACTAATCCCTTCACGATCCGTCAAATATTCTCCATCCTGTCTATCGTTGCTGCTGGTCACGCGGCGGCCGCCCTCTCAGTGACTTCCTTCGTCGTGAGTCCCCCCGTTGTGACTCCTCCCGTCGTGACTCCCCCCGTCGTGACTCCCACCCTCGTGACTCCCACCGCTGCCTCCTACACCGATCCGACCTCCACGACAACCGTCGTCGATCCGAACCTCGGCATGCCGGTGTCTGTTCAGCAGACCTATTTCATCACCGATACCAGCCTCGGCGCCTCCAAGTCCGAGATGCTAAACGGCATCATCAATGGCAATGGACTCAGCGGCAGCCCCACCGCCGCCAATTATACGACCATTACCCATACCACCCCCGGCTTTTCTGGTGTGAACGCGAGTGCGTGGGTGTCGGTGGATCCCGGCAGCGCTGATGGTGATTTCTTTGCTGATCTGGACGCTGCCTACTCTAGAACAAACCGCACCAACCCCCTTGCGGGATTTCTAAGCCTGAGCCTTCCGAGCGCTGTTGATCTCAGTGCCGTCGTGCTTTGGGGATACAATTTCAATGCCACCGACAACGGTGCCAACAACGTACGCTCATGGGACATGTCGTTTTTCAATTTTGATGGAACTCTGATATCCAACGAGACCATCTCCGGTCCGGCGGGCGGGATGATCGGCGGCGCAGCCAATACCTTGAATTTTGCCAGCACCGTCGCTGGAGTTACTAGGGTCCAGATGAAGCCGACTGACAACTACTACGGCGTCGGTGGCACCACGGGTGGGGACCGGATTGGCATCGCGGAAGTCCGGTTTTTGACTGCGGTTCCCGAGCCAAGCTCGGCGCTGCTTGGCATTGTGGCTTTGGGTGGCCTAACCTTGCGCCGTCGCAGATAATCCGGAGAGGCCTAAACTGTTAGTACGTGTCGCGGCTGCCCCGGTGTGTTGCACCCGTGATAGTCGCGCCACTTTTTGCAGCGACTGCGGTGCCTCCGCATTCGCCCGCGTGTGAAGTCAGCGCCTCCATTTCTCCGCCTTCGGCTGCTCTCTTCGGCTGTTTAGAGGCTCTAGCCTTGCTCCGTTGGAAACGGCCCACCTCTCCCCAACCTCTCCCCAACCTCTCCCCAACCTGTCTCTCCCCGTCTCCACGCAGCGCTGCCCCTTGGGGCGCGAGTTGTAGCCGAGTGGGAAGTATGGCTGGCAGCATGGAGTTCGTTTTGTTCTAGGCCAGACGCTTGCAGTTGTTTTGCTTGGGGAATTGGAAAGTGGATTCTGGAAGCCGAGCTTACTGAAGATGACCCTCGGACTGCCTAGCGCTTCCGCCACAACCTCGTATCCGACTCTCCGTGGAAATGGTACCAGTCCAAAATAACAGGTATTGTCATACAAATTCACCTCACCCCGCCAAACATCCCGCTGCGTGCTGTCACGCATGCTCGGTGCTTTGGACGAACTTGGCCTATTACGGCGAAGGCGTTGACCGCCAACCAAGTCAGGCGTTCCTCTCCGTTTCAGGAAATCTCCTTGCGGTTGAGGATGCCGTCGATCAGGGCGTTGCGGGTGTCGATGTGCGTGATCACACGTTTGGCGGAGGGGCTTGCGGCAATTTCACGCAGGCGCATGAGTTTCCGTCCGCCAGACTGGGCATCGTAGCTATTGAAGCCGATGGTGAAACGCCTACCCGCAGCGACGGCCTCACCTTTGTAAAGGAAGCGGGTGACACTGCCATCATGGGCGAGCTCCAAAACGAATGGCCACAAGGTTCGATCTGATTGGTAATCCTTGCGGTCCTCGCGGGCGATTTCGATTAGCTCCTCGGCCGTCACGCCTGCGACGGTTAGGAGGTTTTCATATGGCAGCATTTTCCAACAATCCGCCACGGTGAGGTCTCCCGCAGCGAGATCGCCGGTGCCAAATGTGCCATGGAAAACTCCGTCCACGGGAGTCTGGTTGCGTTGGAGCGCCTCGCTGAAAAACTCACAGAAAAGCTGGGACAGCCGGTTTCCCCTCCCCTTTCCATCAATGGGCGATCTAACGCTTCCTGATTTTCGTGCCATTTGCTCCTCCGCTTTTTTTAACTCCGGTTGCGCGGTTTCTATCACCACAGGATCAAGATCGTAACGCTGGTCCATCAGCATCGTAAGTGCCTTGCGTCCGACAATTTTCCGAGATTCCAAATCCAATGTCAGGTCGATCCGCCCGCAGTGGATGCCGTAATAGTCAGCCTGCGAACACAAGACTCCGTTCAGCTCAAACGACGGCTGGTCCTGGTGGGTGTGCCCTGCTAGAAAAACATCCACGTCGTTGTTTTCCTTGAGAACCTCACGCATGGGATTCGCGAAGTCGTCATCCTTGCGCCAACCCATGTGGCCCATGACGACAATGACGTCCGCCTTGTCCGCTTTCGCCTCGGCGATGGAGCGTTTGAGTGATTCTGCCGGAGCGGTGGGAGAAACTCCGCCGAGTGTTTCCGGTGCCAGCCAATACGGCAGGCCGGGCGTCACCAAACCTATCAGCGCAATGCGGAAACCGCCGCATTCTTTCATCGTCCACGGTTTCACCACTTGCCACGCACCTTGGAGTGCGCCAGGGACTTTTCCGCGGAGTTCGAGGTTTCCTGTTAAAACCGGAGATTTGGACAGAGTTAGATTTTTCTCAAGCGCTTCCGGCCCCCAGTCGAAGTCATGATTCCCAAGCGCCCAAGCATCATAGCCGAGACGATTGAAGAGTCCTATCATCAGCGCTCCGCCGTTGCTTAAACTTTCAGCAGTCCCCTGATAGACATCACCGATGTCTAGCAGCAGCGAGTCCGGGACCTCCTTGCGCCATTGCCGGATGCAAGAAACACAGCGGGCGAATCCGCCCACATCCTTTACTCCGCCGTAGGTCTGAGTCGGAAGGATGTGGCCGTGCAGGTCAGTGGTATGAAAAATGGAAATGGTTTTGACCTTTTCGGGGTTAGCCCCGAAGCCGAGCGCCGTGGCTCCCAACCACGCTCCCGTTCCAGCTAGAAACTGACGCCGAGAAGGGATGAGTTCATTCATAATCCATACACTGCCGTTTCCGTGCCAAGACGCAAGGCACCAATGGACCTCACTCGAAGTCGAACAATTTACTGCGGTTAGGCTTGAGACGATAGCGCCCCCCGTTGAGCTGGCGGATCGGGTCGAAAACCGAGTCCATTCCCACTGCCTTGATTGAGGCGGACCCAGAAAATCGGGCCAGTGGCTAAGCTATGATTGTGGTGTGTGGGAACGGCATTTAAACCGAACCGAACACACACAAAATGAAAGACAAACGAAGAAGACACGACCCCGAATTCAAGGCCCGCGTAGCG